>CBDUSX010000069.1:0-11638 GCA_965369935.1 uncultured bacterium | reverse complement strand
GGGCTGAGATTCATACCCTTTGAACCTGATCCGGATTATGCCGGCGTAGGGAAGCAGCCAATTCCCTGAAAAATCTCCTGCCAGATTTTCGCGCGCCCGCATTGCATCCTGATCGTCACGAGAGCCGCCAGCGGCTTGCCTGACCAGGAGACGACATGAGCGCGAAACCGGACCGGATGCTGCGCGCATCGGCCAAACTGGACCACGAGGCCAAGCAGGCCTTTCCCAATTCCAGCAAGGTGTACGTGAGCGGCAGCAGGCCGGACATCCGCGTGCCCATGCGGGAAATCCGGCTGGCCGACACCCCGGCCAGCCTGGGGATGGAGCGGAATCCGCCCCTCACGGTCTACGACACCTCGGGCCCCTACACCGATCCGGACGTGGAGGTGGACGTGCGGAAAGGGCTGGGGCCCCTGCGCGCGCCGTGGATCGCCGAACGCGGCGACACGGAACAGTTGGAGCGGTTCTCCTCCCGCTACTCCCTGTTGCGCCAAAACGATGAGAGCCTGGAGCGGCTGCGCTTCGAGCATCTGCGCACGCCCCTGCGGGCGAAGGCGGGAGCCAACGTGAGCCAGATGCACTATGCCCGCAAAGGGATCGTCACGCCGGAAATGGAATTCGTCGCCATCCGGGAAAACCAGCGCCTGGACGAGGCACGCTCGGCCGGCGCGCTGGAGAAATACGGCGGCGCCCATCCGGGCCGCTCCTTTGGGGCGGCCATTCCGGACATGGTGACGCCGGAGTTCGTGCGGGACGAGGTGGCCCGCGGGCGGGCCATCATCCCGGCCAACCTCAACCACCCGGAATCCGAGCCCATGATCATCGGGCGCAACTTCCTGGTCAAGATCAACTGCAACCTTGGCAACTCCGCGGTCACCTCCTCCATCGAGGAAGAAGTGGACAAGATGGTGTGGGGCATCCGCTGGGGCGGGGACACGGTGATGGACCTGTCCACCGGGGACAACATCCACGAGACCCGCGAGTGGATCATCCGCAACTCCCCGGTGCCCATCGGCACGGTGCCCATCTACCAGGCCCTGGAAAAGGTGGAAGGGGCGGCCGAAGAGCTGACCTGGGAGCTCTTCCGCGACACCCTGATCGAGCAGGCCGAGCAGGGAGTGGACTACTTCACCATCCATGCCGGGGTGCGCCTGGCCCACGTGCCGCTCACCGCCGGCCGCCTGACGGGCATCGTCTCGCGGGGCGGCTCGGTGATGGCCAAGTGGTGCCTGTCCCATCACCGGGAGAGCTTCCTGTACACGCACTTCGAGGACATCTGCGAGATCATGAAGGCCTACGACGTAGCCTTCTCCCTGGGGGACGGCCTGCGCCCCGGCTCGGTGGCCGACGCCAACGACGCGGCCCAGTTCGCCGAGCTGGAGACCCTGGGCGAACTGACGCAGATCGCCTGGAAGCACGACGTGCAAACCATGATCGAGGGGCCGGGCCACGTGCCCATGCACATGATCAAGGAGAACATGGACAGGCAGCTGGAAGTCTGCGGCGAGGCCCCCTTCTACACCCTGGGCCCCCTGACCACGGACATCGCCCCGGGCTACGACCACATCACCTCAGGCATCGGGGCGGCCATGATAGGCTGGTTCGGCACGGCCATGCTCTGCTACGTAACGCCCAAGGAGCACCTGGGCCTGCCCGACCGGGACGACGTGAAGGAAGGCATCATCACCTACAAGATCGCCGCCCACGCCGCCGACCTGGCCAAGGGACATCCCGCGGCGCAACTGCGCGACAACGCCCTGTCCAAGGCGCGCTTCGAGTTCCGCTGGGAGGATCAGTTCAACCTGGGGCTGGACCCCACCCGCGCGCGGGATTTCCACGACCAGACCCTGCCCAAGGAGGGCGCCAAGATCGCCCACTTCTGCTCCATGTGCGGCCCGCGCTTCTGCGCCATGAAGATCACCCAGGAGGTGCGCGACTACGCCAAGGAGAAGGGCATCACGAACATTGACGAGGCCATGCAGGCGGGCATGCAGGAAAAAGCCGAGGAATTCGAACAGAAAGGCGGGGAGGTCTATTCCAAGGTGTAGGGCCGCCCGCGGCGGGGCCTGAACGGGCGCGGACGGAGAGGGCGCCCTCTGCCCCTTACTCTTGGGTCCGTCCGGCGAAGTGGCGCACGAAGTCCTTCTCGCTGAGGATGCCCCGCAGATCGCCGTTGTCCACCACCGGCAGGGCGCTCACGCCGAGCTTGAGCAGCATGGTGGCCGCCGCCTCGACGGAGGCGTGGCTGCCGATGGACACCGGATGGGGCGACATCAGTTGGGACACCTTCACCTGCTCCCAGCGCTCCGGGTTCATCCCGGCCGGATCGTAGTACATGGCCAGGTCGCTGTCGGTAATGATGCCGGCCACGTCGTTGGGCTCCTTCATCACCACCACGTGCCGGTTCTTCTGCTCGGCCATCACTTTCAGCGCGGTGGCCAGGGTATCGTCCATTCCCACGCGCGCCGGGTTGGGATTCATGATGTCGACGACCTTCATGTTGCACCTGGGTTCGTGAAGGTTTCTGCCTGATCCGCCTGCCCCTCCAACGGCTCCTGCGGCCACTCCTCCCATTGTACCAGCAGCGGGCCGGGAATTCTCCCAGGAATGCTCCGGCGGGCTCTCCCAGGAATGCCCCGGCAATTCCAGTGAAACGCTTGGCGCCGGCGGGCGTTCAACCAATTGGGAACCCCATGCGGAACTGCTTCCAACTTGACATGGGCCGGGCGGAGCGCATATAGAACCTGTGACTACGCAATTGGCGGTGCATGGCAATTGGCGGTGCGTGGACTGTTGGGGCGGCCTGCCGGAGGCAAACGGGGGCAGGAGCATCCGCTCCAAAGAATAGGTGTGCCCGCATACAGGAATTTCGCGGATCAATTCCTATCATAAGCGGATATGGGAACGGACGAGGCGTAGCGAAACCAAGGGCATGATGCACGATATCATTATCGTAGGAGGCGGGGGCGCCGGATTGCGCGCCGCCATCGCAGCCGCGGAGGCGTCCAGCAGCCTTTCCATCGCCATCGTTTCCAAGGTCTATCCCATGCGCAGCCACACCGTCTCCGCCGAGGGAGGCGCGGCGGGCGTGCTGCGCGACGACGACGAGCCGGACTTCCACTGCAGGGACACCATCTTCGGCGCCGACTTCCTGGCCGACCAGGACGTGGTGGAAACCTTCGTGGACGAGGCGCCGCGGGAGTTGGTCCAGCTCGAGCACTGGGGCTGTCCCTGGAGCCGGGATGCGGACGGCAGGCTCAGCGCGCGTCCCTTCGGGGGGATGAGCGTCAACCGCACCCTGTTCGCCGCGGACAAGACCGGCTTCCACATGCTGCATGCCTTGTTCCAGACCTCGCTCAAGTACGACAACATCGTCCGTTACGACGAGTGCTACGTCACTTCCCTGCTCACCGAAGGGGGCCGGGCGATCGGGGTGACCTCGCTGAACCTGTACACGGGCAAGGTGGAGGCCATCACGGGCAAGGCGGTGATCATCTGCACCGGCGGCGGGGGGCGCGTCTTTCCGTTCACCACCAACGCCGCCATCAAGACCGGCGACGGCATGGCCGTGGCCTACCGCGCGGGGGTGGCGCTGAAGGACATGGAGTTCGTGCAGTACCATCCCACCGGGCTGCCCGGCACCGGAATCCTGATCACCGAGGCTTCGCGGGGCGAGGGCGGCTGGCTGGTCAACAAGCACGGCCACCGCTACCTGCAGGACTACGGCCTGGGACCGCCCAGCGACACCCCGGTGCACCGCAAGATGGAGCTGGGGCCGCGGGACATCCTTTCCCGCTGCCACATGCAGGAATACGAGAAGGGAAACACCTTCGAGGGCGAATACGGCCACTACGTCCACCTGGACCTGCGCCACGTGGGCCGGGAGGTGATAGACCGCAAGCTGCCCTTCGTGCGGGAGCTGGCGCGCAACTACGTGGGCATAGACCCGGTGTACGAGCCCATTCCCGTGCGCCCGGTGGTGCATTACATGATGGGCGGCATCCACACCGACATCAACGCCAAGACCACCCTCAACGGCCTGTACGCCGCCGGGGAGACCGCCTGCGTGTCCATCAACGGCGCCAACCGGCTGGGCTCGAACTCGCTCACCGAACTGCTGGTCTTCGGCGCGCGGGCCGGGCGCTCGGCGGCCGACTACGTGGCGGGCCAGCAGCCGCCGTCCTCCGGAGTGGTGGAATCGCTCACCAGGGACGAACAACGCCGCCTGGATGTGAACTTCCTCAAGAAGGAGGGCGGCAGCGAGGAGATCGCCCAAATCCGCGAGGAAATGCAGGCCACCATGGAGGAAGGGGCGGGCATCTACCGGGAGGAAGCGCGCATGAAGGCCACCTGCGATAAATTGCGGGAGCTGCGCGGGCGCTTCGCCAACGTCAAAATCGAGGACAAAAGCGAAGTGTTCAACACGGCCTTCACCTCCGCCATGGAACTGGATTCCATGCTGGACGTGGCGGAAACGGTGGCCAATGCCGCGCTGCTGCGCAAGGAATCGCGCGGGTCGCACACCCGCACGGACTTTCCGAAACGCGACGACGAGCAGTTCCTGCAGCACTCGCTGGCCTACCATACGGCGGGCGGCCCGCGCATCGAGTACCTCCCGGTCACCATCACCCGCTGGCAGCCGGAAGAACGGAAATATTAGGCACTTCCGGCCCGCCAGACAAGAAGGACAACGATGAGCGAAGAGACCATCACCCTCAACGTCGCCCGCTTCCAGCCGGGGCAGGATGCCGCCCCCACCATGCAGGCCTACACCATCCCCTACCACAAAGACTGGGTGGTGCTGGACGCCCTGAACCATATCAAGGACCGGGTGGACCAGACCCTGACCCACCGCTGGTCCTGCCGCATGGGCGTCTGCGGCAGTTGCGGGATGATGGTCAACGGAGAGCCCCGGCTGACCTGCTCCGCCTTCCTGCGCGACTACTATCCCAAGGCGATCACCGTCGAGCCGCTGGTCAACTTCCCGGTGCTGCGGGACCTGGTCGTGGACATGAGCGATTTTCTGGACAAGCTGAAAAGCGTCAAGCCGTGGATCATCCGGGAGGAGGAAAAGCCGCTCTCCGAGGGCGAGTACCGGCAAAGCCCGGCCCAGTTGGCGGCCTACCACCAGTTCAGCATGTGCATCAACTGCATGCTCTGCTACGCCGCCTGCCCCGTCATGGGCCTTAAGCCCGATTTCATCGGCCCGGCGGCCCTGGCCCTGGCCCACCGCTACAACGAGGACTCTCGGGATCAGGGCCGGGAGGAGCGGCGGGAAGTGGTCTCGAGCAACGAGGGCACCTGGGAGTGCACCTTCGTGGGCGAGTGCTCCGTGGTCTGCCCCAAGCACGTGGACCCCGCCGCGGCCATCCAGCGGATGAAGGTGGACAACGCCAAGGCCTGGTTCAAATCCATCCTGCTGCCCAGGGGAGCACGGGCATGATGAACCGGCCCGACAAGGCAAAGCTGTACCACCCGGCCATGCCGGTCATGTGGTGGCTGCGCAGGCGCAATTACATGCTGTTCATGCTGCGCGAATCCACCAGCGTGTTTATCGCCGCCTACCTGGTGGTGTTGATGATCGGGCTGTTCAGGACGGGCCAGGGCGGACAGCCGGCGGCCGATTTCGCCGAGGCCATGAGGTCTCCCGGCGCGATCGTCTTCCACGTGGTGGCCCTGATATTCGCGGTGTACCACAGCGTGACCTGGTTCCTCTCCTCCGCGGTGGTGCTCTCCGTGCGCATGGGAACGCGCGAGGCTCCCCGCTGGCTGGTGGCGGGGGCCCACATCGGCGCGTGGCTGGCGGTCTCGCTGGTGATCCTCTACCTGTACACCGTGCTTTAAGGGCCGCGCCATGAAGCATCCCAAAACCATCGAGCCCCTGCTGTGGGGGCTGTTCTCCGCGGGCGGAGTCCTGGCGGCGTTCCTGGTGCCGGTGCACATCGTGCTTTTCGGGCTGGCCGTCCCGCTGGGCTGGCTGGAAGACTCCCCCGAGGTCTTCCAGTCCTGGCTGGTGCGGCTGTACCTGTTGGTGCTGATCGCCCTGCCCCTCTTCCATTGCGCCCACCGCATTTACCACACCCTCCCGGAACTGGGACTGAAGGGCATCAACAAGCCCCTGGCCGTGCTTTGCTACGGCGGCGCGCTGCTGGGCGCCGCGGCGGCGGTGTGGGTCGTAGCAAGCTTGTAGGCGGGTCTTCCGAGTTTCCAGCGCTACTGTGCGGTGGGGGCTTCGCCCCCACTCCCCCAGCAGGGGTTTTCACCCCCGCGCCCCCCTACTCCAGTTCCTCCAGCAGGGTGAGATAGCTGTCGTAGCGCGCCTCGGCGATGCGCCCGCCGGCCACCGCCTCCGCCACCGCGCAGCCGGGCTCCCCCCGGTGCAGGCAGTCGGCGAATCCGCACGCCCCCAGGAAGGCCCGGAAGTCCGGATAGTGGTGGGCCAGGTCCGCCGCGGCGATGCCGTGCAGGCCGAACTCCCGCACCCCGGGGGAGTCAATGGCGAAGGCGCCCCCTTGCAGCGGAATCAGCCGCGCCGTGGTGGTGGTGTGGCGGCCCAGGCCCTTGGGCCCGGCGGCCACCTCCGCCACGGTCATCTGCCGCTCCGCCAGGGCATTGAGCAGGCTGGTCTTGCCCACCCCCGAATGGCCCACCAGCACACTGGTCTTGCCCGCCAGGGCCGCGGCCAGCCCCTTCAGGGACTCCGGATGCAGGGCCGAGGTGCCCAGCACGGGTATGTCCAGCCCGCGGTAGACGCGCTCCAGTTCCTCCACCTCCCCGGCATCCGCCAGGTCGGTCTTGTTGAGGCAGACCAGCGGGCTCAACCCGGCCATGGCGGCGGCCACCAGACAACGCTCCACGAACCCGGCGCGGAAGGGCGGCTCCCGCAGGGCCGCGACGATTACCAGTTGATCCACGTTCGCGGCCATCACCTGGGCCCCGGCGGCCCTGCCGGAGCGTCCGCGGTGGGCGACCCGGCGCTCCAGTTGCGAACTGCGGGGATGCAGGGCCGTGATGGTGCCTTCCCCTTGCGGATGGGTGATAAAGTCCACCCGGTCCCCCACCACCGGGCGCGCCTCCCGGCGGAAACGGCCCCGCAGTTGGCACACCCATTCCTGCCCATCCCTCCAAACCAGGTACTTGCCCGTGTAGACCGCCGCCACCCTCCCTTCCAGGGCGCCGCCCGGCGCACCGGAAGCGCCACTGGAGGGGTGGCCCTTGCCGCGGGGAGGTTTGTCCTGGGAGGTGAATTTTCCGGCCATGGGGGCAATCCTAACATCTATCGCCGGCCCGCGCACGGCAGCCCGTGGGACCCCTCGCGGAGCGCCGTGCCTGTGCCCGTGCCCGGGGCAGGGCGGGCGGGATGACTTCGGAGCCGCGGGGTGCCATAATCGCGCGAGTTTTTCCCGAGTCCACAGTCCTGGGCCGCCGCGGCCGCCCCCTGTGGCGCCACCTCCGGACCTTTCATGGAATCCGAATCCGCCACCCCCACGCCGGGCGCCCCGCAAGGGTTGCGGCCCACCGTCCGGGTGCGCCTGTTCCTGATCGGCATCGCCGCGGGTCTGGTCAACGGCCTGCTCAGCATCGGGGGCGGCATCCTGATCGTGCCGGGGCTGATATTCCTCAGGAATGTGTCCGTGCGGGTGGCCACCTCGACTTCCCTGGCGGCGGTGCTGCTCATGTCCATAGTGGCCATGGCCGTCCACATCTATATTTCGGGCTTCAGCATGAGCCTGGAAGGCTCCGCCATCCTGATCCTGGCCGGCATGGCCAGCGCCCAACTGGGAGGCTGGCTGCTCAACCATGTGCCCCAGCGCTGGATATTCTTCGCCTTCGCCGCCATGGCCCTGCTCAGTGCGGCCCACCTGCTGGGTGTGGCCTTCGACCTGGCCCCGCCGATTTCGCACGGGGAGCCACCGTTGTGGAGCTATCTGCTGATCGGCGGCCTGTCCGGGGTGATTTCAGGCCTGCTGGGCGTGGGCGGCGGGGGAATCGCGGTGATGGGCTTTTCCATCGGCTTCCATACGCCCGTGCTGGGCGGCCTGCCGATGGCCCTGGCGCTGAACGTGTGCAACTCCCTCTCCGGGGTGTTGGTCCAGGCCAGGAAGGGAAACATCCTCTGGAGCGACGTGTTCCGCCTCTTCCCGGCTTCCCTGGCCGGCATCGCCGCCGGAGTGGCCCTGGCGGTGTGGCTTTCCCCCGACGCCCTGCGCGTCGCCTTCGCCCTGTTTTTCGTATTCATCGGCGCAATGATGTGCAAAAGGGGATGGCGGAAGTAAGCCGTGGCGGGGCATGTTTCGACGCATGTTTTTATATGCGCCACAATAAAAAAATTCACACCCCGCCCAGCCTCGGAATACGCGGAAATCGGGGCTGTTCGGCTTTTTCGCGAGTTTCCGCACGGCGGCATTCCGATGCGGTTCATGCCAAAGCCACAATTACCATGTTCATTTTTTCCCCATTATTACAACAGCTTATCAGTAAATCATTGATATGATTGACACGTACTTATAAAAAAATTTAACTGCAATATCATGGAAGAATATTAATAAAGGCAATTGGTCTGTGAGAACAGGACTTAAGGTTTTTTTCCATTTTTTAGGCATTTTTTTGTTTGGAAAACCTTGCGCTGTGTGTTTGATTACTCGGGCATGGAGTGACGGATAAGCGTCCCGAAATGTGGGGTAGATTCAGACGAAGGGATGGAATCGGCAAGTACCAAAAAAGGAGGTCTTGCCTACCGAATTCCCACTACGATCAGATTTCGGACCTGATTCTTCAGACGACGAGGAATTGAGACGCCGCCGCACCAGAGGAGGGGGCACTCCTGCTGAAGAGCATTCGTGACAGCCCGGATCTTGCTGTTACGGCTCGCCTGATTACCTAAAGAGAGCGGTTTGTCTCCGGTTTTCGCCCTGAAAAGGAGCGGAAACGACGTTCCTGAACGTCTGTCTCGTGGTGTGTCCAAGGCATGTACCAATTTAGCAGCGTAACCACCAGCCACCCGGCGCCTGCGCGACGCATGCAGGCGGTACACCTGGGAGGCGCCCTGCGGGAGTTGTTCGCGGTCTATGAATTCGCGGGCGGCGCTACGTTCGCGGGCAGCGCCGAGTTCGCGGGCGGCGCCATGGCGGGGGCGGAGGCGGCCCTCGGCGCCAGGATTGACCAGTGTCTGAACGAGCCGGGCCGGCCCAGGCATTTGCTGCAAACCCGGCTTTACGTGCTGCTGCGCGCCAAGGACCTGCACCGCTATCTCACCGAAGAGCCGGAATTCCTGCCCCTCAAACTGGAACTGATGGAGCACCTGCTGTTCCATGGCAGCCCGGAGGAGAGATGGGCGGCCTGCCGGGAGGCGCTGCTTTCCGCCCTGGACGCGGTATGCGGCATCTCGGCGGGGGGCGGCTTCGGCAACTGCGAGGCGTACAAGCAACAGCTTTCCCGGCGTTCCAGCCGCCTGGGCAGGATGCTGCTCACGATCGCCCTGTTCAATTTCGATCTGGACGAGGAGCAGCCGCCCCCCAATCTGCGCCTGCGGTTTCTGAAAGGGCGCTTTCCGGAGTACTGCTGGGAATCCGCCCTGGAGGCGGGCGCGGCCATGAGCCAGGGCAATCCCTGGGCATGGAGCCCAGCCAACCCCCTGTGCCGTTTTGAATATCTGGGCGCGGACCTGTTGCATGCCTTGCTGCGGCGGCGCAACGCGGCCCGCCCCGGCATGGGCGCTTATGCCGAACCGCCGCACGGAAGCGGCCCGGCGGCGCGGGCGGGGGCGGGCCCCGTGCAAGAACAAACGGACGCACCCAGCGAAGTGTATTGCAATTTTGGCCGGGAGAGGAACGGTCCCTCCCAGACAGATCAGATGGAACTGTTCCCCGCGCAGCCGGCTTCGTTTCTCGCCGAACTGCAACGCCAAGTGCATCGGAGCCATGGAGCGGAAGGGGTGAGGCTGTTCGCATTGCTGTTCGAACAGCTGTGCAGGAGCACCTGCGGAGAGTTCCTCTCCCTGGCCATCACGGAAATCGCGGAGGGCGGCAGCTTCGGCAACAGCGAAGCGGCCTCCCAAAGAAAAATCCGGGAGCGCTGCAAAAAGCTGTGGGCCATCCTGGAAGCCCTGTCCACGGTGGAGTTGACCTCCGTCAGCGGCGAAAATGCGCATAGCAGGGTGGAAAAGTCGAACCTGATCACCATCCTCGGCGTGGACAGACGCAGGGAGGCCGGCGGCCCGCCGGGGAACGGTGAATCCCCGCATCTGCCGGAGAAGGTGCGGCTGCTGGTGCATCCGTACTTTTACCTGGCGGCGGAAGGCAGCCTGGGGCAGGCCTACCGGGACATTCCCCCTGCCCTGCTTTCCGCCCCGCCCAAGGATCATCCCTACGCCCTGGGGCTGTACGTCTATCTGCGAAGCCGCTGGCAGGCGGAGGGGGAGGCGGGGCGCGGCGTCCTGCTGCGTTCGGCGCGGCAGCTGTTCGACGAAGGGGGCTTCTGGCTCAAGGAGAACGCCCGCTACCGTTCCATCGAGGCCCTCAAGCGGGAGTTGGCCTACCTGAAGGAGCGGGGTTTGCTGGGGGCGTGGCGGCTCAGCCGCAGCGCCAACCGGGACGCCCTGGACGACGCCTACCGGCTGGAAGCCCCCGGCCGGGTGGACGGCAGGAGCCCGCGGGGCAACGCCGGGCGGCCGCGGGCGTCGCAACCCGCATAGCACGGCATAATACGGAGGGCCGGACAGCAGCGATAAGGAGGGGTGGACTTGAATGGTGTCGCTTTATCATCAGGACGATGACCTACTCAAGGATGAGTAGCGCCCGTTCAAGTCCACTTCCCGGAACTGACCGGCCATGGCCCAACCGATGCCCCATTCGGACAAAGTCGCCCTGGTCACCGGCGCCGCGCGCGGCAACGGCCTGGCCATCGCCGAGGCCCTGGCAGCGGGCGGAGCCGCGGTGTATTTGGCCGACCTGGACGGCGATCTTCCAGAAATCCCCTATCCCCTCTCCGATCAAACCTTGCTGCACCAGGCGGTGGAGGCCCTGCGCGCGGTCCATCCGCGGGTGCATGGGCTGGCCTGCGACGTGCGGGACTCAGAGCAGGTGGCGCGCGCCATCGGGGAGATCGAGCAAGCCGAGGGGCGCCTGGACATCCTGGTCAACAATGCGGGCGTGCTGGCCCTGAGCCCCATCGAGGCTCTCAGCGAGGGGCAGTGGGACGTGCAGATGGACGTGATCGCCAAGGGCGCCTTCCATTGCTGCAAGCGGGCCCTGCCCGGCATGAACGCCCGCGGCTGGGGGCGCATCGTCAATATCGCCTCGGTGGCGGGCCACCGCGGCATCGGGTTGGGCGTGGCCTACACGGCGGCCAAGCACGCCCTGATCGGCCTCACGCGGGCCCTGGCCATGGAGGTGGCGCGCCAGAACGTCACGGTCAATGCGGTCTGTCCGGGCACCGTCCCCACCCCCCTCATCGAAGGCACGGGCCAGGCGCTGGGCATCAGCCCCGAGGAAGCCCTGGCCCGCTTCAGCGAGCGCCACCTGACCGGCCGCCCCATCGCGCCCGCCGACGTGGCCGCCGCGGTCTCCTGGCTGGCCTCCGACGCCGCCGCGCGGGTCAACGGCAGCTCCCTGTTCGTGGACGACGGCTGGCAGGCGCA
>CBDUSX010000068.1:0-11675 GCA_965369935.1 uncultured bacterium | reverse complement strand
CCCAGCAGGGGCACGAACAGCACCCGCTCCAGGATGCGCTTCTTCAGGCTCCCGTCGCTCAGCTTGATGATCTGGTAGAGCCCCTGCACGGACTCTCCCCCAACCGGGATCACCATCCGCCCCCCCGGCGCGAGCTGCTGGATCAGGTTCTCCGGCACCTTGCCCGCGCGCGAGCCCACCACGATGGCGTCGAAGGGCGCCTGCTCCGGCCAGCCCACGCTGCCGTCCCCGAGGCGCGTGTAGACCGGTGCGTGCTGCCGGTTCTCGATGGTCATGCGGGCATTGAAGTACAGCCGCTCGTGAATCTCGATGGTGAACACCTCCCGCGCCAGGCAGGAGAGCAGCACGGCCTGATAGCCCGATCCGGTGCCCACGTCCAGCACCCGCTCCGTGCCTGTCAGTTCCAGGGCCTGCAGGGACAGGGCGATCACGTAGGGCTGGGAGACCGTCTGGCGGCAGCCGATGCGGATCGGCGAATCGGCTTCGGCCATGTCCCGGAAGCGGCGCGGGGCGAAGGAGGCCCGCGACACTTGCGCGAAAGCCGCCAGCACCCGCTCGTCGGTGATGCCCCGCCGCACCAGCTGGTTTTCGATCCAGCGCGGCCAGCGCTTTGCCTTCGCGTTATTCGTAATTTCCGCGGATTTCATCGAGTGCCCACCCGTCGTGTTCTTCATCGGGCGGTATGCATGACCACCCCCCCTGCTCTTCCAGTGTAGCGCGGATGCCCGGAATTTGGAAAACCGGGCAGGGGGAATGCGGACGCCCGGCGGGTCTATATTTTCTGCGGCCAGATGGTTTATCCTGATCTATACTGAATATATGCGCCGCAGGCGTTGAACCTGTTGATTGACGGACCCTCACCCCTTGCCGCAACGCCGGCGGGGGCGGGCCGGACGGCATTGACCCCGAGGAGCGAGGTGGCATGAACAGCACGGAATTCAGCATTGACCGCAGGGACATCCGATTCGTGCAGAAGGAGCTGCTGCAGGTGCAGAAGCTGCTGGAATACGAGCCCTTCAAGGAGTTCAGCGAGGAAGACTTCGACATGGTGATCGCCGAAGGGAGCAATTTCGTGGAGACCGTCTTCGCGCCGGGCAACAAGGCGGGCGACGAGCAGGGCTCGCACCTGAAGAACGGCGGCGTGGTCACGCCGGAGGGCTTCAAGGAAGTCTGGCGGCAATACGTGGAGGGCGGCTGGATGGGCATGACCAGCGACCCCGCCTATGGCGGCCAGGGCCTGCCCCTTTCCGTGGCTCTCGGGGTGATGGAGTCCTTCTACGGGGCCAACCCCTCCCTGTACACCATCACCATGCTCACCGCCGGGGCGGCGGGGCTGATCGCCGCCTTCGGGGACGATGGGCAGAAAGCCGCCTATTGCGAGAAAATGTACTCCGGCGTGTGGGGGGGCACCATGTGCCTGAGCGAGTCCAACGCCGGCAGCGCGGTGGGCGACGTCACCACCAGCGCCGTCAAGGCCGGGGACGGCGATCACTACCTGATCAACGGCAGCAAGCAGTGGATATCCGGCGGCGACCACGACCTGACGGAAAACATCGTTCACATGGTGCTGGCCCGCGCCGAGGGCGCCCCCCCGGGCCCCAAGGGCATCAGCCTGTTCATCGTGCCCAAGTTCCGCCTGGACGGAGCGGGCAACCCGGCAGAGTCCAACAACGTCACCACCGTGCGCCTGGAACACAAGCTGGGCATCAAGGCCTCTCCCACCGCCGTGCTGGAATTCGGCGGGCCGGGCGAATGCCACGGCTTCCTGCTGGAAGGGGAGAACCGCGGGCTGGCCCAGATGTTCAAGCTGATGAACGAGGCGCGCCTGACCGTGGCCTATCAGGGGCTGGGCATCGCCTCGGGCGCTTATCGCAACGCCCTGGCCTACGCCCGCGAGCGGGAGCAGGGCATCCCCATCGAGCACGGCAAGGACCAAAACGCCCCGCGCGTGCCCATCGTCCACCACCCGGACGTGCGCAACATGCTGATGACCATGAAGGCGCTGGTGGAAGGCGTCCGCGGCCTGATCTACGCGGTGGCTTTATACGAAGACCTGGCCCACCACGGGCCCCAGGAAACCCGCAGCCATTACAAGGACCTGGCGGACATCCTGATTCCCGTGGCCAAGAACGCCGGGGCGGACCAGGGCTTCGAGGCCGTGCGGCTGGGCATCCAGGTGCTGGGCGGGGTGGGCTTTACCGAGGAGTTTCCCCTGGCCCAGGCCCTGCGGGACACCAAGATCGCCTCCATCTACGAGGGCACCACGGGCATCCAGGCGCTGGACCTGGTGACGCGCAAGCTCAACCTGCGCGGCGGCGAACTGTTCGCGACCCTGCTCGGGGAAATGGGCGGGCTCACCCCGGACAAGGCGGCCACTCCCTCCCTCTGCCAGGCCATCGAGCACTGGCGGGACGCCCTGGACAAGCTCAAGCTCACCGTCTCGTCCATTAAAAACCTGGCCGAGGAGTTGGGCCCGCGCGAGGCGGTGTTCAACGCCACCGACCTCACCGTGTTCTTCGGGGACGTGGCCTGCTCTTATTACCTGCTCGAATCGGCCCTGCTGGCCGAGGCGCGGCTGGAGGAATTGACCGGCGCCAACGGCGGGGGGCGGGAGGCGGCGGAAGAAAATGAGGAGGTCTGCTTCTACTACAACAAGATCAAGACCGCGGAGCACTACGTGTTCCAGATTCTTCCGCGCGGGCTTGCGGTGACGGCCAAGGTGCAGGCCCGGAACTTCGCCGCCCTGGAAGCGGTGCTATAGGCTCGTGTCCGGGAAGACAGGCTGCCGGGCCCCCGCCTGCGGTCATTTGCGGGCGGCGGTTTCCGGCAGCAACCGGTCTATCTGGTCTTTCAGAAAACCGTAGCGCCACGACTTCATGGGCCGGCCGTTGAGAAAGAAGGCGGGCACCCCGTTCACGCCCGCCCTCACGGCGGCCTTCTCGTCATGGGACAGCCGCTCCAGCGCCCACAGGGATCGCCGGATGCGCTCGAAGCCGGACATGTCCAGGTTGAGTTGCTGGGCCAGCACAAGATAAAGGTCCTGCTCCAGGCGGCGGGTGTTCTTGAACAGCAGATCGTACATCTCCCAGGCCCGCTCCTGTTTTTCCGCGGCCAGGGCCGCCAGGGCGGCCTCGTGGGCTTCGGGATGCAAGCTGGTGATGGGGTAGTGCTTGAACACGAAGCGCAGCCGCTCGGGATATTCCTCCAGCAGGCGCCGCACCACGTGGGCCGCGCGGGCGGAGTATTCGCTCTGGAAGTCCCCGAATTCGACCAGGGTCAGCACCGCATCCTTTTTGCCGCGCACCGGGGAGCGGCCCACCGCGATATCGGCGATGCGCTCCTTCCCCGCCGGCCCCAGCACGGCGTCCAGCCGCTCGCGGAGCAGGTTGACCTCGTTGTTCAGGCGCAGGTATTCGGCCTCCAGAATCTCGAGCCGCTCCATCGTCTCAACGTCGGGCTTCGCCTTGCGCGAACGCCGCTGGGCTTCGGCCTGAAATCCGGCGGAGAGCAGCAGCAGCGCGGCCAGCAACGGGATCAGCAAGCGCAAGTTCATCGCGTCACGTACTTGTCCGGGATGGAGAAATCGAATCATGGCCTCGCGCGGGGTGGACAATCCCGAGGTTGTGATATGATCCGGATGACGATCGGCGCCGGCCCGCCCCGCACCGCAGATGGGGCGATTCCTGGAGCCGGCGGGCTAGGACCTTTAGAGGCGCCGAACCAAAACAGGTTCTGAAATTCTTAACATAGAACTCCGCGGCAAAAAACCGAAATCCCCCATGACTTCCCTTACTCCGCCGGACGGCACCGCTCTCGTCCAGACCCTCGAGGAATTGCACCGAATGGTCATGGCCTCCGCCGCCCAGCCGGTGGTGCAACTGGCGGAAAACGCGGTCACTTACTGGCAGCGCGTGGTGGACGGAAAGGATGTGCTCCTGCCCCGGCTCAACGAGGACGGCCATGTGCCCGCGGCCTACCACTTTGGAATGGAAGCGCGGGCAGAGTCCCGCCTCGACGCCCATACGCCCGGCGAGGAGTTGCCGGCTTTCCAGGAGGAATTCCAGCGCCGGCTGGACGCGTTGGCCGGCGAGCTCGAAGCCTATCGCGCTCAGAGCGGATACCGCGGCAGCAGCGAGCATTGCGATCAACTGATGATGGAGGTGAGCCACCTGTCCCGGTTTCTCTCCTCCTGCTGCCTGGAGGCCGAGCAGCTGGCCGGCGCCGCCCCATCCGCGGCCGTCCCCGAAGGCGCCCCCAGCCCCGGCGATGGGGGAGCCGCCGGCGTCACCCGGGCCGTGCGGCGGCAGCTGTTCATCTGGGAGCCGCTGCTCAATGAGGTGGTCGTCTCCTGGGAGCAGAACTCCCTCAAGGACTTCGACAAGGCCCTGCAGGCGCTCGCCGAGCCCATGGCTCTGCCCGACGCGGAGCGGGACGCCCACATCATCCCGCCGGGATATCCCCTGCGGCTGCGGGGCCGCCCCCGCAACAAGGTGTCCGTGTTCGAGCCCTTTCTGCGGCCCATGCGCACCAATTCCATCTTCAACGTGCGCCACACGCAACTGATGGCGCGCATCGCCGGGAGCGAGGACATGTCCCCGGAACTGGCCGGCGGGCTGCGGGAAGAGATGCTCCATTTCCTGGCCATGATCCGCAACAACCGCTTCATGCTGGCCAACGCACCCAGCTTCTGGAATACACACCGGGTGGGCCTGCCCCTGATCCGCGGCAGGCCCACCTCCCATCCCTTCTTGCATGATCCGGTGGATTTCTTTAAGAAGGCGGTGTTGTTCCACAACCGCACCTACACCGTCGCCGGCGGCGGCGTGGACCGCATCTATATGCAGGTGAAACAGTTGGAGCGCTTCTACAAGTTCGAGCCGGCCGGCGGCGAGCGCCTGGTGCGCGAGCGCCTGGAAGCCTGCCAAAGGGGCTGGGACGAGAACCGGTGGGACACGTTTACCGAAGAACTGCTGGCCCTGGCCGAACGGCTGCGCGGCATCGTTCCCGGTTTGTGAGATGCTCATAATCCTGCGGCGGATCAGGCCCGGCGCCGCGGCCATGGCCGCGATAAGATGAGCAGGGCCACCAGCAGCCTGATTTCCACTAACGTCATTTAGGAAGCAAATCATGAGCGAGGTACCAATCCGAATCGGAATCATCGGCGCGGGGGGCATCGTCAAAAACCGGCACCTGCCGGGCCTGAAGGACATTCCCGACTGCCAGGTAATCGCCGTCCACAACCGGCGCCGGGCCAACGCGGAGGCCGTGGCCAGGGAATGGGACATCCCCCACGTCGTGGACAGCCCGCAGGAGGTGTACGGGCGCGAGGACATCAACGTGGTGCTGATCGGCACCACCCCCTATTTGCACCGGGACCTGACCCTGGCCTCCCTGGAAGCGGGCAAGCACGTGTTCTGCCAGGCGCGCATGAGCCGGGATCTGGCCGAAGCGCGGGACATGCTGGCGGCTTCCGAAAAGCATCCGGAGCTGGTGACCGTGATTTGCTCCACGCCCCGCGCCGATCCGGTGGACCTGTACGTGCAAAAACTGCTGGGCGAGGGGGCGCTGGGGGAGATTCGCCTCGTGCGGATGCAGCACCTCTCGGACATGGCCCTGGACCCCGCGGCGCCCATGCATTGGAGGATGGACAAGGAGATCTCCGGCAACCAGATCTATAACCTCGCCCAGTACATCGAGATTCTGCACCGGTGGTTCGAGCCGGCGGTTTCGGTGGCGGCGTGGGGCAAGGTGTTCACCCACGAACGCAAGGATGCGGACACGGGAGAGATGGGCGAGGTGAAAATTCCCGAATCCGTGTCGGTGACGGGCGAATTGAAAAACGGCGCGCAGTTTGTTTATACTTTCTCCGCCGTCGCACCATGCCCCGATGGCGAGAAGATCGAAATCTACGGCACCGGCGGCGCCCTGGTCTACACGCCGGGCGACCAGCAGTTGCGCATGGGCAAGGCGGGCGAGGCCCTGGAGCCGGTCGCGATCCCGGAAGGGATGGCCCGCAAATGGACGGTGGAGGCCGATTTTATTTCGGCCATCCGCCAGGGCACGCCGGTCTATCCCAGCTTCGCCGACGGCGTGGCCTACATGGAGTTCATGGAGGCGGTGGCCCTGTCCATGGAGCAGGGCAGGACAATCACGCTGCCCCTTTGAAAAAAACCTAAAAAAACCGCCGGCATCCGGCCAGGCGCCATCATCTCTGAACAGAAGAGGTACTCCCTTTGAGCAAGCAAGTTGATTACTATTTCTCGCCCATCTCCCCCTACACCTACCTGGGGCATGAACCATTCGAAGCCGTGGCGGAAAAGCACGGGCTGAAGGTCAACTACAAGCCGGCGGACATCGCCAAGGTTTTTTCGGAGACCGGGGGGCTGCCCCTCGGCCAGCGCTCGCCGCAGCGGCAGGCCTACCGGATGATGGAGCTGAAACGCTGGCGGGATCATCTGGGCGTGGAATTCAACCTTCAGCCCAAGCACTTTCCCGTGCCCCACGGGCTGGCCGCCTGCGCGATCATCAGCGCCATCAACCGGGGCGACCACCCGGGCAAGCTGATCGGCGGCGTGCTGCGGGCCGTATGGGCGGAAGAGCGCGACATCTCGGATGAAGCGACCGTGCGCGCCATCGTGACCGAACAGGGCTACGACGCAGGGGCCTTGCTGGAAGCCGCGGCGCAGCCTGATGCCTCAGCGCGGTACGAGGCCTTTACTCAGGAAGCCATTAAGGCCGGCGTGTTCGGCGCCCCCACCTGGATACTGGACGGCGATCTGTTCTGGGGCCAGGACCGGCTGGATTTTCTGGAGCGCGCCCTGGGCAAGGCCTGAGGCCACCTGAAGCGTAGACAGGAGCATCCATGGACATCGAGGTGATCTGCACCGGGGATGAGGTGCTTAGCGGGAAGATCGTCAACTCGAATTTCTCCTACATCACCCAGAAGCTGGAGGATTTCGGCCTGGCGGTGAAGCGCGGGGTCACTGTGGGCGACGACCGGGAAGAGTTGCTGGACGCCTTCCGCCGGGCCGGGGAGCGCGCCGACGTGGTGATCGTCAACGGCGGGCTGGGGCCCACCGTGGACGACCTGTCCCAGGCAGTCGCCGCCCAGGCCGCGGGGGTGGAGCTGGAACTGAACGAGCTCTGGCTGAACCGCATGCGGGAATACTTCAGCGCCCGCGGGCGCACGATGCCGGAGAACAACTCCAAGCAGGCCATGCTGCCCGCCGGGGCGGAGCTGGTGGACAATCCCATCGGCACGGCCTGCGGCTTCGGGGTGAACATTGGCAAGGCGATATTCTACTTCACCCCCGGCGTGCCCCGCGAGCTGCACCGCATGCTCGAAGAAGAGCTGGTGCCGCGCATCCTGAAAAAATCCGGCACCCGGGCCGTGATCGTCCTCAAGCGCTTCCACTCCTACGGCCTGGGGGAGTCCCATGTGGATCAACTGCTGGCCGGGCTGGAGAAGATGGTGCCCGACGGCTCCCTCAAGCTGGGCTTCCGCGCCCACTACCCGCAGCTGGAAACCAAGCTCACCATCCGCGCCCCGGACATTGAAGACGCCCGCGCCAAGCTGGAGCCGGTGGAGGAGGAGTTGCGCAGACTGATCGGGAACTTCATTCTTGCCGAGGACGACCAGACCCTGGAAGGTGTGCTGCGCGATCTGTTGCTGGAAGGCGGAGCCACCCTGGCGGTGGTGGAGGACTTCACCGGAGGGCAGATCGCCGCGCGGCTGGCCCCCCTGCCCGACGCGGCGGACTTCCTGCTGCGGGGCACGGTGGCCCCCTCGGCCCGCAGCAAGATGGATGCTTTCGGCCGGGACGGGGAGAACACGCCCGGCGACTGGGAATTCGGAATCGGCCTGGGCGAGCAGCTCGCCGCCCGCGGCCGGGAGGACGCCGGCGCCACCATCGGCCTGGCGGCGCTGTGCCAGGTTTATGAGGGGGACGGGCGCATCGTGGGCAACTTGAACTCGAACATCGTGATCGCCATCGCCACCGAAGAGGGGGTGGTGCACCGCCGCACGCGGCTGGCCGGCAACCGGGACTGGATTCGCCTGGGCGCGGTGGAAATGGCCCTGGACGCCCTGCGGCGTCACATCAAGGGGTTGCCCATCAACGAGAAAACGGACTTCGAGCGCCCGCCCTCCCGATAGCCTTGCCTCATTCCCGCCGGGAGCAGCCCGGCCAACCCTGCGTAGCGCGGCATGGCGCCGTCCCGCCCTCATCTCCCCGGAACCGCAATCATGGCGAACGCCGACAGCCTGCAGGACAAAATCGCCGCGCTGGAAGCCGCGGCGCGGGAGCGCGCGGCGGCGCTGGGCATTCCGGAACAGGAGACCGCCCAGGCCCTGGAGGCGCGCGACTACTTCACTCTGATCGCCGCCCTGCTGCCCAAACGATCCGGCCCTTCCGGGGCAGACGCCGCGGCGCTCACGGAGACGTTGGAGTCGTTGTTGAGGATCAAGGCCTTCGGCTATCCCCCACCCTGGCGGGGAGGCGGCCCCATGCCGGTGGTGTTCGGCACCGGGGGCCACCGGGGGGAAATAGGGGTGGGGCTGACCCTGACGCACGTCCATGTGATCGTGGAAGCTCTGCTGGGACGGATCGAGGCCATGACGGCGGAGGAGTTGCGGCACCACTTCGGCGCGGAGACAACCTCCGATTTGCGGGAAAAGGGCTTCGTGATCGGCCATGACAACCGGCTGCTCAATCCGGAGTTCTCCTTCTACGCCGCCCACCTGCTGGAAGCACGGGGCTACAAGGCCCGCTACGCCGGGCGGGTGGCCTCCCCGGAAATATCGCGGGTGGTGCCCCTGCTGGGCTGGGCCGGCGGCCTCAACTTCACCCCCAGCCACAACCCCTTCCGCTACGGGGGGCTGAAATTCAGCCCGGCGGACGGCGGCCTGGCCGGGGGCGATCTCACGGACCCCCTGGCCGAGGAGGCCAACCGCCTGCTGGCCGGCCTGGATCCCGCGGACTGGCCGGCCCATGAAGCGTTGGAGGACATCGTCTCCCGGCAGGCGGCCGTGATTGAGCGGGTGGACGTGCACAAGCCCTACCTGGAGGCGCTGAAAGAACATCCTGTCCTGCGGCTGGAAGAACTGGCCCAGACCCTGCGCGCCCTCCCGCCGGAGGAAGGGGTGCGCTTCGTGGTGGATCCGGTGTTCGGCGGGGCGGTGCCCGTTTACCGCGAGTTGCAGCACCTGCTGGGGGAGGAGGTGATGACGCTGCTCAACACGGAGGATGACCCTTACTTCGGCGGCCAGACCACCGAGCCCAACGAGCAGACCCTGGAGGCCGCGCGGGCGGCCCTGCGCTCCGGGCGCCACAAATTCAAGGTGGCCATCCGCAACGATCCGGACGGCGACCGCGGCCTGGTGGGAGACGAGCAGGGGGCCATCAGGATGAACCGGTTCGCCGCCCTGGTGATGCGCTACCTGATGGACTCAGGCTGCGGCGGCGGCGTCACCACCACCTTTCCCACCAGCCGTTTCGGGGTGGATTACGCCCGCGCCCATGGGCGGGAGGTGCATCTGACCCCGGTGGGCTTCAAAAATTTCCGCACCTTTCTGCTCGAAAAAAATGCCATGGTGGCCTATGAGGAAAGTGACGGCATCACCATCGCCGGGCACACCCTGGACAAGGACGGTGTGCTGGCCGGGCTGCTGGCTTTGCGGATCGTGCTGCATTACCAAAAACCGTTGAGCGCGCTGCTGAAGGAACTGGAGGCGGAAACCGGGGAATACCACTACGCCCAGGTGAACTTCGAGGTGGAACTCTCCGCGGCGGAGGTGAAAGAGAAACTGGCCGGGCTGGCCGGCGTGCGGCCGGGCGACACCCTGGGCGAAGGCGGCCTGCAACGCAAGGTGCGGGCCGTCAACGAGGAAGACGGGTACATGTTCGAGTTTGACGACGGCACCTGGATTTTGCTGCGCCCTTCGGGCACGGAGCCCAAGGTGCGCATTTACGCCGAAAGCCGCAGCGGCCCGGAGGCCACCGAAGCCCTGTGCGATCTGGGTCGGGCGCTGGCGCTGGCGGCCATCGAGGGGAATTAAGCCATGGCCAAATCCATCCATGTCATCTATCCCATCAGCGGCAACCCACCCAGCTGGGGCCACGCCGACGTGATGGAGCGGGCCGCCCGCGTTTTCGACAAGATCACCTGGGCGCTGGCCGTGAATCCGAAAAAGACCTACCTGTTCACGACCCAGGAGCGGCTGGCGATGATGGAGGATTATGTTCGCCATTTCGGCCTGAAGAATGTCACAATCAACTCCTATGAAGGTGCGACGGTCAGGCACGCGGAGCACATCGGGGCCCACCTGATCCTCAAGGGCCTGCGCAACGCCACCGATCTGCAGGCGGAAATGGAGCAGGCCATCGGCAACCTGGGAATGAACAACACCATTGACACCATCACCTTCTTCACCTCGCCCCGCTACTCGGTGATCTCGTCCAGCCTGATCCGCGAACTGGCCCTGCTGGGAGAGAATTTGGAAGCCTACGTGCTGCCCTCGGTGGCCAAGCGCATCGGGGAAATCCTGGAGCGGCAGGGGCTGGTGCAGGGCAAATAGGCGCAACGGACGGCGCCACACCCGGCCAGGGAACAAACCCAGGGAGTACGGCCGGGAACGACAAGGAAGTGGACTTCATATGGACAGGGACGGCCTGAAGCGCTGGCTGAAGCCGATCGGCCTGGGATTCGCGGTGCTGCTGCTGATCAGCGCGGTCACCTTCGATTTGCAGGACCCCACCGTCACCAACCTCCGTTATCCGATGAACGGCGTCGCCAACCTGACGGGCCTGCCCGGCGCGCTGCTGGGCGGCTCCCTGGTGGAGTTTCTGGGGGCCAGCGCGCTGTGGGCGCCGCTGCTGCTGCTGAACCGCCTGTTCGTCAGCACCCGGCGCGGCGGATTGCCCGCCTACCTGATTCATGGCGCGGCCCTGATGCTGATCAGCGCCACCCTGCACGGCCTGGTGGTGACCGAGACGACTCCCGGCCTGAGCGCCCCTGGGCTGGCCGGGCTGGCCGGCGGACGCTGGGTGCTCCACACCACCGGGGCGGCGGCCGGGGCGTTGGTGCTGGTGGCGGCTCTGGGCTATGCGCTGTTCCAGGTGCTGCACGTGCCGCTGCTCAATGCGGCCCTGCGCGACGGCCGTACCTTTGCCCGCTTCTTTGGCGCGCGGGGAGCGGCGTGGCTGCGGCGATGGAAGATCGCCCTGGGCGGCGCATGGCGGGCCCGCGGCGTAAGGGCGGGAAAGGGAGGCGGGCGCCTTGCCGCATTGCTGCGCGGGCCGCTGGCCCTGCTGGCGCCCCGCCGTGGATCGGGAAGCCTCGCCGATAGCGGAGCCGGCTCCGGGGCGCGTTCAGGCGAAGCCGCACGGCGCACGGACGGCGCGCTGCTGGGCGGCGCTTCCGCGGGCGACGGGTTCGATGCCTGGTTTGCGGCCATCAGGGAAGGCCCGGTGGATTCCGAGAGTTCCGAAGCGCCCTGATGGCGCCCGGCCGGCCCGCCGGCCCCGGAATTGCATCTTCAATCCTGCCGCCGCGGCACCGGCAATGGATAATGGGTACCGCTGAAGTTTAGGGGTTGACAGGGCCGGGGCGATTGGTCATGCTTTATCCATAGATTAAAAGGATTGTCCTATCTCCATCGGTTTATCCCCTCGTTA
>CBDUSX010000067.1:0-11677 GCA_965369935.1 uncultured bacterium | reverse complement strand
CTAGGCGTTGCCGCCCAGGGCGGCGTAGTCCACCGCTTCTTTTTTCAGGTGAGGGGCGGAGAATTCGTAGGGGTATTTCATGGCGCTGCCGGTGTTGAACAACAGCACGGTTTCGCCCGTGTCCACCTTGCCTTCCTGCAAGAGTTGCCTGAGCGCCGAATAGGTGGCCGCCCCCTCCGGGCAGGGGAAGATGCCTTCGCTTCTGGCCAGCAGCTTCTGGTCGGCCAGCAGCACCTCGTCGTCCACGGCCACGGCGTCGCCGCCGGTTTCGCGCAGGGCGCGCAGCATCAGGAAATCCCCCACCGCCGCGGGCACCCGCATGCCGGGCGCCACGGTGTGCGCATTTTCCCAGAACTCCGCGTGGTCGGCGCCGTCCTTGAAGGCCTTCACGATGGGTGCGCAGCCGGAGGATTGCACGGAGACCAGCCGCGGGCGCTTGGCGCCGATCCAGCCCATGGCCTCCAACTCGTTGAAGGCCTTCCACATGCCGATCAATCCCGTGCCGCCTCCGGTGGGGTAAATGATCACGTCGGGCAGTTCCCAACCGAACTGCTCGGCCACCTCGAGCCCCATCGTTTTCTTGCCTTCGATGCGGTAGGGCTCCTTGAGGGTGGAGACGTCGAACCATTCCATCTCGGCCATGCCGCCCTTCACCACCGCCCCGCAGTCGTTGATCAGCCCGTTGACGAGATAGTAGGAGGCGCCCAGCAGGTCGCACTCGATCAGGTTGCCCTGCGGCACGTCCTCGGGCATGAACACGTAGACCTCCATGCCCGCCCGTGCGCCGTAGGCGGCCAGGGCGCCGCCCGCGTTGCCCGCCGAGGGGATGGCCAGCCGCTGCACACCCAGCTCTTTGGCCATGGAAACGGCCATGCTCAGGCCGCGGCACTTGAAGCTCAGGGTGGGCATCTGCCCTTCGTCCTTGACGAACAGGGAGGACATGCCCAGCGCCTTGCCCGCCCGCTCCAGGGGCAGGACGGGCGTAAACCCTTCGCCCAGGGTGACGATGTTTTTCTCCTCCGCCACGGGCAGCAACTCCCGGTAGCGCCACATGGAAGGCAAGCGCTCCTTCAGCGCGGCCTTGCTCAGGGTCTGCTTGACGGCCTCCAGGTCGTACTCCAGCAGCAGCGGTTTTTCACAATCCGTGCACAGGTTCCAAAGCTTGCCGGCTTCGTGCCCCTTGCCGCACATGCCGCAGTACAGTCGTTTCACATGGTTCATGGCCGCCGTTCTCTATGAGGTGAATTCGGAATGCCTTAGAGGCACGGCGCACCCCCGCCGCGCGCCGGGGGCTGTTATACACCAATTCCGCCGGGCATGGAAATGCGCGCCCGCCACCACCGGAGGAATGCGGAAGCGCGGGATCGGCGACAGGGATTGGCAAAGCGCACCGGGACGCTTTGTCCGGGCACACGAACGCGTGTCGGTTAATCTGTAGAAAAAAAGCCGATATTCCGGAAAGACTACCCGCCGCGCTCGGCCCCGGCCGCAATTATCCGGGCTGAGGTGCGGCGCCGGGGAACCGCCGTTCGGGCGGTCCTCCGGATTTGCCGTCTATTCTTCTATGGGTCTGACCTTCTTGGCGGAGAGGCCTTTGGGGCCCTCCTCCACGGAAAATTCCACCCGCTGGCCTTCCGTCAGCGTGCGAAAACCCTCCATCTCAACTTCGGTTTGGTGGACGAACACATCCGCGTCCCCTTCATCGGGAGTGATGAATCCAAAACCTTTTCCATCCAAAAATTTCTTTACTGTTCCGGTCACTCTGTCTGCCTCTGCTTAATAGAACCACCTTGGCACAATGCCCGCACTCCAGATTGAACCCTTCCACGGTATTGGCAAGAGTCAACATGCAATTGCAAATGGTTCTGTTTTGAACGATTGCCAGTTATCTTATCGCCCCGAAATAAAATTGTACAGAATTCTCGATAAATTACGTGAATTTCTGCCCGGGCGCTCTATGATGGGGCGAGCCCCCCGGAGGGTGGCCGGAGGATGGAACCGACCCGCAAGGACGGTGGCCGGCCCGTCCTCGCCCCTGCTTCCTTGCGGAGCCCCCGCGAGAAACCCGAGGGCCCGTCTCCAAAGGGAAACTGTCCATGACTCAGCCCATGACCAAGCCGCTCCAGCCCGCCACCCTGGCCATTCATGCCGACCAGCAGATGGAAGACGGCGCCGGCATCGCGCCCCCCCTGCACACCACAACCACCTTCAGGGCGGGGAGCGGCGCCTTTTCCTACGCGAGAAACGACCAGCCCACCCGCCGCCGCCTCGAAGAGGTGCTGGGCGCACTGGAGGGGGGGCACGCGGTGGCTTATGCCTCCGGGCAGGCGGCCACCTATGGGGCCATGCGCAACTTCCGGCCGGTCCGCGTGGCCGTGGATCGTGGGTATCACGGCACCCACGGCGTGCTGGCCCGCCTGGAGGAGGAAGGGGTGGAGTTGATCGGGCTGGAAAGCGAATTCCGGCAGGGGGACTTGATCTGGCTGGAGACCCCGAAGAACCCCACCTGCGAACTGGAGGACATCGCCCTGTACGCGGAGCGCGCACACGGCGCCGGGGCGGTGCTGGCCGTGGACAGCACCTTCGCCACCCCCGTGCTGCAAAATCCGCTGGCCCTGGGCGCGGACATCGTGATGCACTCCACCACCAAATTTCTGGCCGGCCATTCCGACGCCATGGGCGGCGCCCTGGTGGTCGCGGATGCGGAACAGGCGGAGCAGTTGCGAAACGAGCGCACCATCAGCGGCGCCATCCCCGGCGCGCTGGAAGCCTGGCTCACCCTGCGCAGCCTGCGCACGCTGAGCCTGCGGGTGGAGCGGCAGTCCGCCTCCGCCTCCGAACTGGCCGCATGGCTGGCAGGCCGGGTGGCCCGGGTGTGGCACCCTTCCCTGCCTTCCCATCCGGGCTACGAGATCGGCCGGCGGCAGATGCGCGGTGCGGGCGGCGTTTTGTCCATCGAACTGGAAACGCCCGAGGCGGCGCAGTCCCTGCCCGGGCGGTTGAAACTCTTCCAGGACGCGACTTCCCTGGGCGGTGTGGAATCCCTGATCGAATGGCGGCACAAGGTGGATCCGCTCGCGCCCCCGGCCCTGCTGCGCATTTCCGTGGGGCTGGAGGCCGTGGAGGATTTAATCGCCGATCTGGCACAGGGACTGGAGGGATGAGCGGAGGGCTGAATACCGGGGCGGCGCCCGGCCGCCCACCAAACAGCGTCAGATTAGTGAGTTTGCCTTAGGCGTATGCTCAGCCGCTGGATAAAGCCCTTGAATTCCCGCGTCGCGCCGACAGGGTCAAGTTCCAGGTACCGTTCCATCACTTTGGTGAGGCCCTTTATCAAAGGCAGCTGGCTGGTTTCAAGCTCCTTGATGCGTTTTTCCGCTTCGTTGATGACGGGATTGAGAGTCCTCAACTGCAGGTGCAATTCGTTCAACGAATCGGAAAGCTGCTGCACCGCCGGGTCCGCCTCCCCTTCCGCCACCCGGCCGGCCGCGCCATCCGCAGACAGCGCCGAATCGCCACGCCCGCCCTCGCGGGAAAAAGTCTCACCGATTCCGTTGAGCAGCCAGATCGGATTTACGCCGAACTTGTTGACGATACCGTGAATCAGTTCAATATTCGGTTTGCTGCCTTGAGCGCCGATAAAGTTGTTGTAGGTCTGGGGCTTCATGCCGATTTCGCCTGAAAAACGGCTCTTGTTCAAATTCAAATACTGCCGGACGTATTCGATCCTTTCGATGATATCTGCAAACTTCTTCAATTGAACCTCCCGGCAAAAATTTAGAAGCCCTGTGCCCGCGCAACCAAATTCAATTTACGATTAAAACAAATGGCGTGGCAAGCGCGCTCGGATTTTCAGGAACTCCGGGGCACATTGCCCCCGATCCGCCTCCCCGGCTGCAATGCCACTTCGCCCGTGCTGTGCGAATCCGTACTTCGATCCCGCATCGCGGCTCCCTGGCAAGAATGCAATTGGACAATCTCCCTCAATATAGTATAGCGCATTCCGATATCATATCGAAGACATGTAAATGCCCAATTAAAGAATACCGGGAAGCGATTTAATAAATATCATTTTTAAATATGAAATCTTCACCGTATTTACACTTTTTGCTCAAGAATACTTCACAATTTTTAATCGCCTGCAAATGTTGTATTAATAAACGCAAGCGAGACGCCAATGGTTCTTTTAAAATGACTGTCCCATGTTTCCGGCCTCGCCCAGGGGATGCGCCCGCTGTCCGGCTCAGGCATCGCGTCACGTACGCCTTGAGGACGGGAACTCCGCTCCTGCTGCGATTTTCAGGCGGACACGGATCGTCAGGCGGCCGGTAAAAGTTCTTGTCGCCTGCGCAAGCCATCATCCAAGGGCGGCTATATCTCCGCTTCCCTGCCCTTAGCCATTAATAATTTATGGCACGAAAAGCAAACGCTATTTTTACCCGAACCCTCCGGCGCCCGGGCACCCTCCCCAAGTCCGTCAGGTGCGGAGCCCCGCCGAATCCGCAGGTCTATGTTGCCAATTCGGAATTATACTATTCGTTGCAAAACTCTGTTTTCGAAACCCAATTATCCATAGGCCGGACGGGCAGTTCCGCAAGGCGGCGGTCTTGCCCGGCACCGCGCGGAAGCTCCCCCCGGTTCCGGTTCCGCGTCCTGCAACCCCTGTGGCCGGGCTGGATTCGGAACCCGGGGAGCACATTTTGCGTTTGCCTTTGTCCGGCGCCGGGATAAAAAGAGGAAAGACGGTGCCGGCGTTCCGTGATGACCCGGCCTGTTCCCCGAAATTCAAGACTGCCATGCATATCCTGCCCGTATCCCGCGTCGTTGGCACGATGCTGATCGTGCTCGGCGGCGCCCAGTTGCTGCCCATGGGTCTCGCCATCGCCGATGGCAGTGCCCACTGGCGGTTATTTCTGGGTTGCGCCGCCGCTACCGCGGCGGCGGGCGTCGCGCTGAAGCTGTGCGGCCGGCGGGCCGCGGAGATGACCGAAAGGGACGGCTTTCCCGTCGTGACGTTCTGCTGGCTGCTGGCCGCGTTCGCCGGGGCCGCGCCCTATGTCCTTGCGGGTGCCACGGAAAGCCTCACCGACGCGCTGTTCGAGTCCATGTCCGGATTCACCACCACCGGCGCGACCGTGTTTTCCGCCCCGGAAGGCTTGGGGCGCAGCCTGCTGCTGTGGCGCAGCATGACCCAATGGTTCGGGGGCCTGGGCACCCTGGTGCTGGCGGTGGTGATTCTTCCGGCCCTGGGCGTCGGCGGCATGGAAATCTACAAAAGGGAGGTGCCGCGGGCTTATGCCGAAAGGTTCGCCCACAGGATTCGCGACACGGCGCGGGCCCTGTGGATGGTGTACGTGCTCCTGACCGTCCTGGAGACGGGGGTCCTGTACGTGCTCGGCATGAGCGCCTTCGAGGCGTTCAACCATGCCCTGACCACGGTCTCCACGGGAGGCTTCGCCACGCGCGCGGGCTCCATCGGCGCGTTTCACAGCCCGGCCATCACCTGGGCCGTCATTCTGTTCATGCTGGCGGCGGGGATGAACTTCGTCCTGCACTACCGAAGCCTGATGCGAAAGGGGCACCGCACGGCCCACCTGAGTCATCCGGAATGGCGCTGGTACATGCTGATCGCTTTGCTGACGTCCCTGGCGATCTGCGCGTACCTGGCCCTGGCCCTGGACTACGGCTGGTTCGAAGCTGTCACCAAGGGCGCTTTCGCGGTGGTATCCATCCTCACCACCAGCGGCTACCATGTGGACGATTACGTGAGTTGGGGCTCCTTTCCGCAGTTGCTGCTGCTGCTGGGCATGTTCGTGGGCGGCTGCTGGGGCAGCACCAGCGGCGGGGTCAAGCTGGCCAGGGTGGTGGTGGTGTTCCGCTATCTGGGCCAGGAGATGCTCCGGTTGGTGCACCCCAAGGCGGTGATCTACGTCAAGCTCGGTTCCACCCGCGTGACCCTGGACATCATCGGCAGCATCCAGGCCTATTTCTTTCTCTACCTGATCTCCCTGGCCGCCGTGACCCTGTTGATCTCCCTGGACGGCCATTCCCTGATGACCTCCCTCGGCGCGGGTGTCTCCGCCTTGAGCAACGTCGGCCCCGGATTCGGGGAGGTGGGCCCGGCGGGGACCTATGCGCATTTTTCCGGCTATGCGAAGTGGGTCATGATCGCCGCCATGCTGGTGGGGCGGTTGGAGCTGATGACGGTGCTGGTGCTCCTCAACCCCAAGGTATGGCGCGGCTGAGCGGGGATATCGTGCGGCGCCGCAGCCTTCGAGACGTCTCCCTGCATGTGGGGATCAGCGCTTCCGCGGCGGGTGGGTGAAATAGACCGCCACCGCGGAGAGCACCGGCAGCACCGACAGAGCCAGCAGCGCCTCCCGGTATCCGCCCAGCAGGTCGAAGGCCAGGCCGAAGGGCAGGGGCCCCAGGGAGGCCCCGGCGATGGAGATGGTGGCGGCCACCCCCTGGACGCCGCCCAGGTGCTCCCTGCCGAAATAGCGGGGCCAGACATAGCTGCCCATCATCATCATGGCGCCGACGGCGATGCCGAACACCGCCCCGTACAGCGCGGCCAGCAGGGGCGTGGTGGCAAACAGCATGGCGTACATGGCCGCACCCATGCACAACAGGCCCAGGGCCACCACCTGCCGGGTGTGGAAGCGGTCCAGTAAATAGCCGAAGACCAGGCCGAACACCACCATGGACACCGCGGTGACGGTAAACACGTTGGCCGCGGCCTGCGCGCTCAGGCCCTGCTCCCTGAAGTAGGAAATCTGGTGAAAGACCATGCCCGTGATGAGCATGGAAGGCACGGAGATCGAGACGGCCATGATCCAGAATTGCGGGGTGTGCAGGGCCTCGCGCACGGTCCAGTTCTCCTCCTCCTGTGCATTCTCCGCATTCTGTGCATCCTCCGTGGATTCCGCCGCCGCCATTCCCGGCAACGGCGCTCCGTCGGGGGCAAGACCCAGCAGTTCCGGCCGGTTGCGGACGAATATCAGGGCCGCCGGAATCACCAGCACCCAGGTGAACAACCCCAGCCACACCCAGGTGATGCGCCAGCCGGCGTGGTCGCTCAACAACTGAATCACCGGCGGCAGGATGGCCGAAGACAGGGCAAAGCCCAGGTTGGTCAGGCTCAGGGCAAAGCCGCGCCGCCGCACGAACCATTGGGAGACCAGATTGGTGCTGATGAGCATCATGGCCCCCTGCCCGAACACCCGCACCGCGGTGAAGGCTGCATACAAGGCCAGCACGTTGGTGACGGTGGAAAATCCGATCGCCGCGACCCCCAGCAGGAACGCCACGCCAACCAGCATGGCCCGCTGGCCCACGCGGTCAATCAGCCGGCCCAGGTAGGTCAGCCCGAAGGCGGCGCTCAACGTGCCCAGGGTGTAGGCGCTGGAAATGGAGGTGCGGGATATGCCCAACTCGGAGATCAGGGGATTGACGAAGATGCTGATGGTAAAAGACTGCCCCACGCCGCTGGCGAACATCCCCACGAAAGCCAGACCCACCATCACCCAGCCGTAGTAAAACCTCCGGGCCAGCGCGGCGGGAAGGGGCGATAGGGGTTGCAGGGCCATGGGCGGCGGAGGCTCGCGAAGGGTGGGGAAGGCGGAAGGCTCAGCCCCTGGCCAGCTCGGCGATCCGGTCGGCGAAGACGATCTGGCTGTTGTCCTCGGGCGCATAGCCGATCACCCGGCGGGCGTTGGCGATGCTCCAGAAGTTGTGGGTGTTCCCGCTCACCCCGTAGAACACCTGGAAGGGAACGCCGTTCTCGTCGGCGATGTCCGGCGCTTCGATGCTCTTCACCACCAGTTGCACCTGATCCCGCCGGCTCAGGTAGGCGCCCAGGCCGCGGTGCATCTTCTTGATCTCGCCCGGCTTGAGGTTTTCCAGATCCGCCGTGTCCCGCGGCCCCCCGATGCGCAGTTGCACATTTTCCAGTTTTTTGCCTCCCACCTGGCCGGTGGCGAACACGAAGCCCAGCAGCTCATAGGCGGCCTTGGCCCAGCCGTAGAAGTTGTCCGACAGGGGCGGCATATCCGGGGTGACGTTGTCCCACTTGTCCGCCCAGATCAGCCGTTCGTAGTAGTCCGCCGCGTGGTTGGAACTGGCCACCACCACGCGCCCGACGTCCTCCTCCAGGGCCGTCTGATAGACGTTGTAGGCCATGGCCACGTTGTCGTGCTCCGCGCGGAACTTGGGCTCGGAATTGTTCATGAAGGTGCCGGCGTCCAGCCCCTCCGCGCGGACGAAGGCGCAATGCACGACCGCGTCGGCGCCCTTGAAGTGGGCCCGGCAAGCCTCGCGATCCGTGCCGGCCAGGTCGCATATCTGCACGTTCGGCACCTCGGCGCCGTCCCGCGTGGTGGCGCGGGTGTCCAGCAGCAGCACCTCGTAACGCTCCTGGAGCTCGCTCAGCATTCTTTGGGCGATGTAGCCGGACGCCCCGGTGAGCACCACTTTCTTCTTCGCCATGTCGCAATTCTCCTTGTGTTTCCAGGGCGCGCAAGGGCTTCGCGCCCCAAGGCTCCGTGCGGAATATTTCTAATAGACCGCCCGGCCCCCGCTGGCATCGAACGTAAAGCCGGTGGTGAAGCCGGCTTCGCGCGAGGCGGCGAAGGCCGCCACCGCGGCGATTTCCTCGACTTCGCCGGTGCGCTGCATGGGAATCTTGTCGGTCATGTATTTGATCTGCTCCGGCGGCAGGGCGTCCACCATGGCCGTGCGCACCACCGCGGGCGCGATGGCGTTGCAGGTGATGCCGGTGCCCGCGTATTCCTTGCCGATGACCTTGGTCATGCCGATCACCGCCGCCTTGGAGGTGGAATAGGCCAGCATGCCCGCGTTGCCGTCCTTGCCCGAGATGGATGCCATGTTGACGATGCGCCCGTAGCCGGCGGCAAGCATGTGGGGCAGCACCGCGCGGATGCACAGGAACATGCCCCGCACGTTGAGCGCCATCACCCGGTCGAAGTCCTGCGGGTCCACCTGATCGGTATTGAGGTTGGTCTCCCCGGTCATGCCCGCCGAGGTGATCAGCACGTCCGCCCGGCCGAAGCGTCCCAGCACCGCCGCCACCGCCTCCTCCACGGCCGCTTGCTCCGTCACGTCCACGGGCAGAGCCAGGGTGGTCATGCCGAAGCCGGCCAGTTCCGCATCGGCCGCGGCAAGCTGCTCCGCATCCTTGTCCAGCAGGGCCAGGGCCGCTCCTTCGGAGCCCAGCCGGCGGGCGATTCCCAGGCCGATCCCGCGGGCCCCGCCCGTGACGATGGCCACCTGCTCCTCGAACCGTTTCATGGTGCTCCCGCGGTTAGCGTCTCCAAGTCACTCAGTTTTTTCGCCTGCCCGCCCGCTCGCTGATCGCTGCTTTCCGAAGCCGGCCAGGCCTCAAGCCGTGAAACCTTACCAAAACCGGGAAGATTGGCAATGGCGGGGAGGCGGCCCGGGGCCGCGCCTCGGCAAGAACAGCTCCGCAAAATCCCTTGACCCACCCCCCACCCCCGCGCATTGTGTTTGGATTCCGAGTTCAAATTCCGTGTTCAGTCCCTGCCCGTGGGGCTCTGCCATGAGCCTGCGGGCGTGGCGGCGGATGCCGCTCGTGAAGAAGGCCGCCGCCTGAGGCGGATTTTCTCATTTTCTTTCTGAAAAACGGCTTTCTGAAAAACCATCAACGGGAGTTGCGCCATGACCATCAATCGTATCGAATCCGGGCCGCGCATGAGCAAGGCCGTCGTGCACGGCAACACCGTCTATCTGGCCGGGCAGGTCGCCGACGACGCCGGCCAGGATATGGGCGGCCAGACCAGGCAGGTGCTGGACACCATTGACAAATATCTGGAGCAGGCGGGCAGCGGCAAATCCAAGCTGCTCTCCGCGGTCATCTACATCACCGACATGCGGCTGTTCCAGCAAATGAACGAGGTCTGGGACGCCTGGGTGGACCCGGACAACACCCCGGCCCGGGCCACCGTGCAGGCTCAGCTGGCGCGGCACGGGCTGTTGGTGGAAATCATGGTCATCGCCGCCCTGGACTGAGCGAAGCCGGGCGCGGGGCAATTCCGGAAACCTCCGATAGCGGAGAAAATCCGCCCCTGAAGGCAGATATCTTGCAGGTCTGACGGATAGAACCCGCAAGGAAGCGGAGGATACGTCCGTGGGCGGCCCCGGGCAAGGTTGAGGAACCGTCCACGCGCGGGAAGCGTTACAGGAAGCAGGCTTCACGGCTTCACGGATTCGCGGCTTTATGATCGCAACCGCTTATCCCGCGCCGTGCGGCCTTCGTCCTTGCATTTCCTGGAAAATAGAGTCCTGAACAACCGAGCCGTGAGCGACGGTGCCGTGAGCCCCTGAGTCTGATAGCGACGATTGCCATGAACCCAGCGAAACGCCGCCTGATCCACCGCATGCCCGGCCTTGCCGCCGTGGCGCTGCTGCTTGGTTTGTTCGCGGGCAGCGGCGCGGCGCAGGACAAGCCACAGGAATCGGACATTCTCATTTTCCGCCCCCTGGACAACAACCGGGAAGTGTACCTCGAACACGAGGATAACCTGCTGGTGGTGCCGGGAGGGCGGGTGTTCCTGTTTCAGGTGGAAATCAGCGCCTTCTCGCCCCTGCGGGGGGTGTGGATCAACGGCCGGCGCCAGCGCACCGGCCCCGGCACGTGGATGCTGCTGGAAACGCCGCAGTTTCTTCGTCCAGGAATTAACGACATCGTGGTGGAAGCCCACACCGGTTCCGGGCGTCATTCCAGGAATTTCCGGGTCGAACTGAGGCTCCTGCCGGGCTTCGCGCCCACGCCGGAGCAATAGGCTCGAGGCGGCCCCGCGCCGTCACGCAAACACGCACGATCCCCAAAGGACCGGTCGGACGATGGTCATGAACTGGAAAACATGCACCCTGCTGTTGCTCTTGCTGGGCTGCTTCCTGATTCCGGAAGCCGCCGCCCAGCGGCTGGCCGGCGAGCTGGTGCTGAAAAAGGGGCTGGTCAAAGTGCGGCGCCAGGGCCGCGAGCAGTTCTTCCGCACGCCGGGCTTGAGCGTGCCCATCTTCGAGCGCGACGTCGTGCAGTCCGGGCCGAACACCCGCGCCATCATTTTCATGCGGCTGCGGAAGGAAATTATCCAGCTGTATTCAAACAGCCACATCGCCATTGACGCCCTCCGGCCCAGGCGCACCCGCATCGGCATGGCCATCGGCAAGGCGCTGTTTTCCGTTGCGCGCTCACTGAAGTTCCGGCCGCGCTTTCTGGTGAGAACCCAAACCGCCAGCATCGGCGTGAAGGGCACCAAGTTCATTGTGGGCAACGAGGAAGTGAAGTCCTACGTGCTGACCCTGGAAGGCAGGGTGGGCGTGATCAGCAAGGCCCGGCCCAAGGTGGAGATCGTACTCACCGAGGGGCAGGCGCTCGTGGCCGAAAAGGACAAGCCCCTTTCCAAGGTGGTGGAGGTGAGCAAGGAGGAGCAGGAGGCCATCATCCGGGAGGACGGCCTGGAACTGTTCCGCGAACTGAAAATCCCCGAGGGCCTGTTTCCCTATTCGGACATTCTCTAGTTCCTGTATTCATCTAACCGCAATTGGCGGGCGTCCCGCCCGCCTTATTTGAGCCGTGGAAAGTAAGGGTGCCATGGACAAGCTTTGCTTGTCCGTGCCTTCGGCGCCCTTGCAC
>CBDUSX010000066.1:0-11693 GCA_965369935.1 uncultured bacterium | reverse complement strand
TTTTCTTGTGTTTCACCGTCAGGTAGCCGCCAGAGGGCTTGTAACGCCTGCGCCCTCTCCGGAGGGACGGGTGGGGCAGGGGAGGTCTTCCTCCGGGCGCGGCTAGCCGGAATTTTTGCCGAACAGGTATTGGGGAGAGCAACGCGAGACTCGTAGCCTTGCAGCCCCCCCGAACCCCCCTAACAGGCGGGAGTTGGCCAAACAGCCAACTCCCGCAATTTGTCGGGGTCCAGGGGCCGTCTGCCCCTGGTGGGGATGTGGGGGCAAAGCCCCCATTGATTTTTGAAAAAACATATCTGTCACAACACTACAGCATGTCCACCAGCGCGCGGGTTCTCTGCGCGCGCCGCGTCTGCGCCTCCTCTTCGCCGGCTTCCGCCGGGGGCGCGTCCGGCTCGACTTCGAGCAGGCGCTGACCCTTGCGGACGATCACGCCGGAATCGCCGGAGACCAGCACCTTTTTCACCGTTCCGGCGAAGTCGGCGCGGATAGGATTGAACATCTTCATCACTTCCAGCAGCCCCACCACGTCGCCTGCTTCGAAATGGCCTCCTTCAGTGACGTAGGGCGGGCTGTCCGGCCCCGGCCGGCCATAAAACGTGCCTCCGCTCCAGGCCAGGATGTGGTTTCCGCTGGCCGGCGGCGGAGGGGCCAGGGCCGCCTGGTACGCCTCGATCCGGCGCTCCTCCCGCAGGGCCTTGGGCACGGCCGGCTCCAGCCGGTCGTTGACCTTCAGGGCGGCAAAGCCGGAATCCTCGCCGGTCAGCACGGGCAGCTTGAGCAGTTCCAGGCCGATGCGATATCCGCGGTGGGCCGCCCGCACGGCATTCCATAAACTTCCGGCAAGGCCCTTCGGCGGGGCCTCGCGCTCCAGCAGCGCGGCCAGCGCGGGCCATGTGGCTGCCGTGCCGCTCAGCCGCGCCTGAAGCTCGCCGTAGAATTCCAGCCCTTCGGCCAGCAGGCGTTGATCCTGCTCCCAGATTTTTTCCTCCGGGGTTACGCCGGGGTGATCTTCCCATCGCAGGTAGTGATAGAGTTGCTCCAGCACCGCCAGTGGATTTTGCTGCCATTGCACCCTGCCGCGTTCCACGCTCCAGCGGCGCGGGGTGCGCCGGGCCAGCCAGCCGGCCAGCAGATGGGGCTGGCTGTACAGCAGCCGCAGGGGCCGCAGAATGAGGGTGGCCTTGCCGGCCAGGGCATCCGCGGCGTCCGGACCGAGGGTGGCCGTGCGTTCGCCCAGCAGCGCCCAGGCCTGCTCCAGATCCACCTCCCGGCCGGCTGAGTGCAGGGCGCCCACCGCGGCCAGATAGACCCGCACGAACTGCGTGGAAGGCTTGACCATCGGTTCGTGGCCCAGCATCCAGTTGAGCAGGCCGTAGTGGAAGGCCCGGTTGGTCATCACGTCGTCGCCCCGCACTTCCATGCGCCTGAGGATTTCCGCCAGCCGCCGGAAGCTCTCCTCCCGGCTCTCTCCGTGGCTCACCACCAGCGCCGCGTTGGAGTCGTAGGCGCCGGCGAGGTGGTAGGGCATGAAGGTGCCCGTGTCCGGATTGGGGATGCCGATGCCCTGATCGTCCCGCACCTCCCCCTCGATGGGCGGCGTCCAATCCAGCACGATACCCCCGGCGTGGGGCCGCAGAGCGTCATTGGTGGCGTTGATGCGCGCCTCGGCGCCGCTGCCGTAGCGGGGAATGCGCTCGGGCCGGGGCAGGGCCTTGCCGTGCACGGCCAGCCAGAGCATGGCCTCCACCAGCGAATCCACCTGGAAGGACTCCCGCGGGCGCTCCGGGTCGGAAAAGCGCAGGCCGTAGACCATTTCCGTCACGCGGTGTTCCACCTGCACGCGGGTGTTGATTTCCATGAAATAATGCTGCTTGCCGTGCACGATGGACTCGAAGGTGGAGGCGGAATCCAGCCCCACCGCCTCTCCGATCCGCTCCGCCTCGCTCTCCATCTCCTTCAGCGCGGCCAGGTCATCCTTCAGCACCCCCGCCTGACGCGTTTTGCCCGCGGCCCGGTACGCCTCCGCGGCGGCTTCCAGCATTTCGCCGGTGATGGAGACTTCCAGCAGCTTCTGCTCGTGCATTTGCAGGGAGCAGTCCCGGCCGCCCAGGGCGATGCACCACTCGCCGTTGCCCAGCAGTTGAATCTCGTTGTGGCGGGTGTCTTCCACGTTGAGTTCGATCAGGAAATTCTTGTTGTCCCCTGGGCCCATGGCCCTGGATTCGCTCAACACTTCGAACACCGCGTCCGGCGCCTCCCGGGATGAGGAAATGATGCGCTGGCCCTTGCCGCCCCCGCCGCCGACGTGCTTCAGGCGCAGGCGCATGCCCGGGTGTTCCTTCAACATCCGCGCGGTCTGGCGTTTGGCCTCCGCCTGCAGTTCGGGCAGGGCCACCAGTTCCTTGCCTTGCGTCAGGGCCGCCGCCAGCACGGCCTCTGCGGCTTGTTCGGCGGGCAGGCCGCCCAAGTCCACCGTCACCTTCAGCCCGTGACGCCGCACCAGCTGTCTCAGATGGGCCTCCGCCCCGCTTTTTCCCTCCCCGGCCAGCAAGGTCAGGGCCGCAATGTTGTCCAGGCCGGGCGTCACGGACACGCCCAGGCTGCGCGCAAGGGCTTTGGCCGCGTCCTTGGCTCCGGCGCGGCGGGCCACGGCGGCGGAGGGTCCGGCAAATCCCAGCCCGGCCTCCTCGATGGCCTGGATGAATTCGTGGTCCTCCGCCATGAAGCCGTAGCCGGCGAACAGGTGGGTATAGCCGCCGGCCTGCGCGATCTCCAGAATCTCCGCGATGCGGCGGGTTTTGCTCTCCTCTCCGTGAGCGCTTTCGTAATCGGAAATGCGGTGTACACGCTCGTTACGGCCCACGTGGCGCAATTCCGGGGCCAGGGCCCTGCTGTAGACGACACTGTCCTTCTCGGACAGCATGATCCCGCTGGGGCGGGCGCCCAGCCGCTCGAAGGCGGTGATGGCTTCCATGCGGATGGGGCCCCTGCACACGATCAGCACTTTGACGTGGTCGAATGCGAACCGCGCCCGCCACCGTCCCCCCGGGGCGTCCTGCGCCCGTTGTTTTTTGTCAATCGCGTGCATGGGCCAAGGATGGTGCGTGATCGGGGTGGGCGGTGGGTGCAAGACGAGAGCGCCGGCGCCGTCAGGCCGGATCAGGTGTCTGGGGTTGTCCCGGCAGGGTTATCACAGATGCCGGTCATTGGGGAGGGTCTATCCTTCCGCATCCGTGCCCCGCGGGGCGGGTTGCGGTGGTTCCTTGACCTGCGGGGCGGGGTCGGTTCCGTTTTTTCCATCGCCATCCCCGCTCAGGTAGGCTTTCTTGGCCACCAGCAGCACCAGCCGCCCGGGATGCTTCATGTGCCCCGCGACCCATTCCGCTTTCATGCCCTTGCCCCAAAACACGTCGGCTCGCCCATGGCCGCGGATGGCCCCCCCGGTGTCCTGCACCAGCATGAACCTTCTCAGGGGCTGGGTGGCACTGTCGCCGAACAGGGTGGCTTCCGTCTCAATGTAGGCCAGGCTCCCCTTCGGGAGCAGGCGGTGATCCAGCGCCAGGGAACGTCCCGGCGTGAGGGGCACCTGGATGTTGCCCAACGGGCCCTCGTCCACCAAGCGGAAAAAGGTGTAGCTGGGGTTGCTGTTCAGGAGCGGCCGCACGGCCTCAGGATTGGCGTTGAGGTATGCGCGGATGGTTTGCATGGTCACTTCCTCCACGGTCATTACCTCCTGCCGCACCAGCTCGGCCCCGATGCTGCGGTAGGGGTGGCCGTTGCCCGCGGCGTAGTTCACCCGCAACTCGCTTCCGTCCAGGAAGCGCACGACGCCGGAGCCCTGAATCTGCAGGAAGAACAGGTCCACCTCGTTCACATAGGCCAGCGGCTTGGCCTCGCCTTTCAGTGCGCCGTTGCTCTGGATTTCCTTGCGCGAATAGAACGGCAGCACCGTGCGGCCGACCAGCCGGCCCACCAGGGTTTGCCTGGGCAGGGTTTGTTTGGGAAATGATTCGTCGAAGCGGGCCAAGTCAATTTTCACCAGATTGTCGGGCAACTTATAGAGAGGGGTCGCATAGCCTGTCTCCGGTTTCATCCGCCCGGGTATGACCGGCTCGAAATAGCCGGTGAAAAGATTCTCCCCGCTCTCTGCGATGGATTCGAACGTGTGAAAGCGCTCGCCCAGCTGCCGCACAAACGCCTCCTGGCCGCCGGCGGAGCGCCGCAGTTGCAGGAACAACTCGTGGGAACGGATCAGTTCGCCGGGGGTGTAGCTGAGTTCGCCGTAGCGGAGAATATGCCGCGGGGGGAGGCGGCGGTAATAGGCGATGGACTGCCGCACGGCGGCGATCAGGCTGTCCGGGGAGCCGTCGTCTTCCCACGTCACTTCGGCGTCCTGCGGCTCCTCGATGGCCACGAAACCCGTCGCCGTGCACGCGGCCAGCCCCAACAGGCAGATCAGCGCGCACCCCGCGGCCGCGTTCCGCGCCGCGCTTCGGGCGGTGTGGTGTCTTTGATAAATCTGGTATGATCTCGGCCTGAACACGGAAGCATCACCCTGGTGGGCACACCATCAACGAGGGGTACGGGGCCGGTGGAAGCGGCGGGGCAGGCCTGACGCCCCGCGGCCGCGCCTTAGGCCAATGTAGGGACGACCCCCGGCGAAGTCAACCGATTCCGTCTGCTCCGGCGACCGTGCCGGCGCCTGTGCCGAATGGAGATCCGGGGGTGTGTCACGATGGGAGAAATGTAATCCTGCTACCAATTCCCGGGGCCGTGCCGTGCTAAAATCACACCGTGCCGATCATGCGGGAGTGGTCGGCGCACACGCGGCCATCACCATCCGGGAGGTGCAGGCGTGGGCGCGGCGGGGCCGTACTTCAGGTAAAAGTTTGCCGGTTAGATCGGAGAGAGCAGCATGAATTCTTCTCAGCTGCGAGGGCGGGATTCCGGCGCGGCTGCCGGAAGGGCGGCGGCCTCCCCGTTTGCGGGCCGGAAGGCGCGGGTATGGCTGGCGTTTGTGCTGCTGGCTCTTCTGCTGCCGGTTTGGCCGCCGCGGGCGCAGGAAGCGACCTTCGTCCGCCACCGCCTGCCCATCGGGAAGGAAATCGCGGAATTCTACCACTTCGACCTCACGGAGAACGGCCACCAGGAACTGTTGGTGGTGGAATTGGACCGCGGCGTCCGGAACCCGGTGCCTCACCTGACCGTATACGTCCGCAAGGGAAAGGATTATGTCCCCGTGCCGGATGCGGCTGGGCTCCTGCCCGCCGATCTGGCCATGCTGGAGGTGGGGCGGTTTCCCTTCGGGCCTGGGCTGGTGCTGCTGGTCCCGCACCGGCTGGAAATCTGGCCCTGGCGGGAGGGACGCTTCGTCCCGGACGCCGCCATCGTCATGGATGTGGAAAGCATCTACGTGCAGGCGGGGGGAAATTTCGGAAATGTCTACGTTGGGCCGGTGGCCGGCGGCAGGACCGGCCTGGAATGGCTCGTGGATTTCAACGGAGACGGCTTTCACGAAATCGTCGTTCCGCGCCTCGACGGCCTGGAGATATTGAAAGTGGACGCCTCGGGCGCGTTGAAGCGCCATGTGCGGCTGCTGACCCGCTCCAAGAGCCGGCTGTGGTTCTACCTGCGGGAAAACTTCATGGCTTACAACATTCCCGCGGTCAGATTTCTGGAACTCAACCAGGCGGGATGGAAGGACGTGGTGGCCTACAGCGACGGGTTGCTGCGAATTTTTTACCTGGAAGAGCAGCCCCAGCGCCGAGTGAGGATGCCCGACGTGGTGCGCGACCTGCAGCCTCCCAAGCCCTTCGATCCCAAAGCGCCGCGGGACCCTCCCCTGAAGCTGGTGAGGGCGGAAGACCTGAACGCCGACGGATCCCTGGATTTGGTGTTTCTCAAGGTGTCCGCGGCGGATTCCGCCGTCAGCACCAGCAGCCGCGTCATCATTTACTATGGCGCCCAGGAGCAGGGCGGCAAGAGCTTCGCGCTGGCGGACAAGCCGGATCAGGTGTTCGCCGCGGAGGGATTTGCGCATCCCATTCTGGTGGACATCAATGGCGATGGCCGCACGGACCTGGCGCTGGTGAACGTGGAGATCGGCTTCTGGACGATGGTCAAGGCGCTGATCGCCCGCACCGTGAGCGCCGAGACGGCCTTTTATCTTATGCCCAAAACAGGAAGGTACCCGCGGGAGCCGGACGACGTGGTGGATTATTCCGTCAAGTTTTCCCTGGGCCGGTTCAGCCACCAGCCCATCACCACCTTCGGGGATTTCAACGGGGACGGCCGGCCGGATCTGGTGCTTTCGGTCAACAAGGAAAGCCTCGGGATTCATTGGGGGCTCGTGGACGATTTCTGGGACAACGATTACGATTTCCTGCTGGAAGACTTTCTGCCCACCCGGGCCAAGGGGGTGCGGGTGGCCGATCTGGACGGCGACGGGCGGGACGACTTGATTTTTGTCTACAATCGCAACGATATTAGGCAAATGCCGGAAGTGAATCACAAGTTCACGGTCCTGCTGAGCCGGTTCGGCACCCCCAAACAGAAAATGGCCGGCTCCCCCTGATGCCTGAGCAAGGCCGCAACCTTGAGTCCCCATCCCACCAAGCCCCCGCGCGCCCTGCTGATCGTACTCGTTCCCCTCTCCCTCTTGTATGGCGCCGTGGTGTTGCTGCGGCTGGCCCTGTACCGGATGGGCGTGCTGAAATCCCGCCGGGCCGCCACGCCGGTGGTCTCCGTGGGCAACCTCACCGTGGGCGGAAGCGGAAAATCCCCCATGGTGGAATACCTGCTGCGCGCCGCCGCCAAGCAGGGCCTGCGGGCGGTCGCCATCAGCCGCGGATACGGGCGCAGGCACGGCGCCGGGTTGATGCGGGTGCGCATGGACGACGGCATTCCGGCGAGTCCGCAGGCGATGGGGGATGAGCCCTTCATGCTGGCCTGGCGCAATCCCGCCCACGCGATCTACGTTGGCAGGCAACGGCTGGCCGCGGCGCGGCTGGCCGAGGCGGTGGAGCGGCCTCAACTGATCGTGCTGGACGACGGCTATCAACACCTGCGTCTGGCCCGCGACCTGAACGTGCTGCTGATTGACGCGGAGCGGGGCCTGGGCAACGGACGCCTGCTCCCCTGGGGGGTGCTGAGGGAGCCCGTGGCCGCCCTGCAGCGCGCCGACGCGATCCTCATCACCAAGACCGGGCTGGGCGATGCGGAAGCCCTGGTGCGCGACACGTTGGAGCGGCGGGGGGTGGGCGCCCCCGTATTCACCTGCGATTACCGCGCCCATCGCCTGGCGAGCCTGGACGGGGAAAATACGCTGCCCCTCTCCGCCCTGAAGGGGCAGGCGGCCTCCCTGGTGTGCGCCATCGCCCAGCCCGATGGCTTCGCAACGGTGGCCCGGGGCCTGGGCGCGACGGTGGAGGCGCTGCACGCCTTCCGCGATCACCATCCCTACGATGCACGGGAGGTGGCATGGCTGGACGGCCAGCTGGCCGCGGCCGCTGCCGGGCGGCCCTGCTGGCTGACCACGGACAAGGACGCGGTCAAGCTGCGCGGCCGCCTGGAGCACGCCGCACGGATGTGGGTGCTGGAAATGGAGGTTGTCCCGGAGCCTGCGGCGGCGGCGTTTTTCTTTGATTTCCTTTCGGGCTTGAAGCTAGAATGAAGCCTGACGACCGCTGGAAATTCCGTCGGCAATCACTCCGCCGCCTACCGCAAAGACCAGAATTTCGGAAGCGGCAAGCGCCGCCCCGCACAAATCATGGCTGTCCTGCAGGTTCTGAAGTTTCCCAATCCGGTGCTGAAGCAAAAATCCGCCCCCGTCACGCAGTACGATTCCGCCCTGGGAGAACTGGCGCAGGCCATGCTGGAAACCATGTACGTGGAGGGGGGGATCGGCTTGGCCGCGGTGCAGGTGGGGCAGTTGAAGCGGCTGATCGTGGTGGATGCCCGCGACGGGGAGGGAGAGGGAGAGCCGGAACATCGCAATCCATGCGTCTACGTCAATCCCCGCATCCTGGAAAGCAGCGGCGAGTTGGTCACCGAGGAAGGCTGCCTGAGCGTGGTGGAGTTCACCGCCGAGGTGAAGCGGGCGGAAAAGGTGCTGCTGGAGTACGAGACCCTGGCCGGGGAAACCCGGCAGGAGCGGTTGGAGGACGTCAAGGCGGTGTGCGTGCAGCACGAAATTGACCATACCAACGGAAAGCTGTTCATAGACCATTTGCCGCTGGTGAAGCGGCAGATGGTGAAAAAGCGCCTGGCCAAACTGGCCCGCAGCGCCTGACGGCAGCAGCCGGCAGCGCAGCCCGCGGGCTTGCAGGGCCCGCGGGCTCCGCAACCCGTCCCGATTCTTCTCAATTTCCTCCAGGGGTGGAGTATGAGGGTTTCCTTGGCCACAGGTTGCGGGAGGAGGGCTTGGCCGGGCGCGGTGCTGTTGCTCACCCTCTGCCTGTCGGCCTGGCTCGTTTCTCATGCCGCCGCCCAGAGCCTCCGCCATACCTCGCGGGCCAGGGTGGAGTTGGGCGGACAGACCTTCGTGGTGGACGTGGTGGACACACCGGCCCTGCAAGCCCGCGGGCTGGGCGGCCGGACGCGGTTGGGGCCGGACGAGGGGATGCTGTTCGTGTACCCGGACAAGGAACGGCGCACGTTCTGGATGCGGGGCATGCTGATACCGATTGATATTCTCTGGCTGGACAACAACCGCATCATTCACATCGAGCACCGGGTGCCGCCGCCCGCCCCGGGGACGCCCCCGCGGCAACTTCCCACCTACGCGGCCCCGGCGCCGGCAAACGGGGTGCTGGAAATCGCCGCCGGACGCGCCGCGGCGCTGGGCGTGCGGGTGGGCGACTACGCCCGGATGGTGTTCGACTAGGGGATTGGAAATTACTTTGGCTTCCGCCGCTGACAGCAATACAAAGAAATCGCTCAGGGGCGCATTCATCACCTTCGAGGGCATTGATGGATGCGGCAAGACCACGCAGGCCCGCCTGTTGGCCGAAAAGCTGCGTGCCTACAACTTTCCCGTGGTGGAAACCCGCGAGCCGGGAGGCACGGCGGTGGGCATGGGGCTGCGGGAGGTGTTGCTCAATCCCGCCAACCACGAGATCACGCCGGAATGCGAACTGCTGCTCTTTCTGGCCGACCGCGTGCAGCATCTGGGGGAATTGATCGTGCCCGCCCTGGCACGGGGAGACACGGTGATCTGCGACCGTTTCCACGATTCCACCGTCGCCTTCCAGAAGCATGGGCGGGGCCTGGACTTCTCCGCGGTGGATTCGGTGGTGCGCAAGGGGATCGAGCCCACCACCCCCGTTCTCACCTTCTGGCTGGACCTGAACACAAACACCGCGATGGCGCGAACCAGAAGCCGTCAGTTGCTGGCGGCTGATAAGGAAGGAGATAATTCCCTGTCGGAGGCCGTGGTCGGCACACGCCTCGAGAATGAGATCGAGAAATTCCACATCCGGGTCAAAATCGGATATGAAAAACTGTACGAGGAGTTTCCGCAGCGCATCGTAAGGGTGGATGCCGCCCCCGGTATCGGCGAGATTGCGGAGGAAATCTGGAAATCCCTGACGGACCGCTTCGATGTCCTTTGACGCCATCCTGGGCCAGGAGACCGCCGTTGCCGCCCTGCGCCGGATGTTGACCGCCGGGCGCATTCCCTCGGCCCTGCTCTTTCTGGGGCCCCATCATGTGGGCAAGCGCAAGACCGCGCTGGCGCTGGCCAGCGTGCTCAACTGCTCCCGTGACGACGGCGGCGCCTGCGGCGGTTGCCCGGCCTGCCGCAAGATCGCCGAGGGAGTGCATCCCGACGTGGAAGTGGTGGCGCCGGACGGGCAGTTCATCAAGATCGACCAGGTGCGCGATCTGTCGGACAAGCTGGGCCTGGTGCCTCTGGAGGCCCGCAAGCGCGTGGTGGTGCTGGCGCAGGCGGAGCGCATGAACCCCCCGGCCGCCCATGCTTTTTTGAAGACCCTCGAAGAGCCGCCGGCGGATACCCTGATCGTGCTGTGCGCCGCGTCCAAAGCCGGGCTGTTCGACACCATCGTTTCGCGCTGCCTGCCCGTCCGCTTCGGCCTGTTGCCGGATCAGACGGTGCAAACCCTGCTGGGGGAAGGACAGGGGTTGAGCGCGGAGGCGCTGGCCTTTGCGGTGCGCTTCGCCCGCGGCCGTGTGCGGCCGGAGTTGCGGCAGCGCGCGGACAAATGGATGGAACTCCGCGAGGAGTTGATCCAGGCGCTGGAGCGGCTGGAGGGCGGGGCCTTCCAGGACATGTCGGAGAAATTCTCCAAATGGGCCGCTTCGGAGGACTGGCGCTTCGTCCTGCAATGGCTGGAAACCTGGTTCCGCGATCTGGCGGTGCTGGACGGCGGGGCGGCGGAGGCGGTGTTGATCAACCTGGACCGGGCCGCCGCGCTACGCGCCTGGCTGGGCCGTTATTCCCCGGCCGCGGCCCACGATTGCTACCGGCAGGTACTGGCGGCCAGGGAAGGCATCATGCTCAACGCAAACAAGGCGCTGGCCCTGGACGCCCTGTGGCTGGGTTGCAAGGCCGCGGCGCTTAATAAGGACGTGGGAGGGGCCGCGGCATGAACGGATTCTTCGGAAGTTGCACGGATCATGGCAGGCGGGCGGCCCTGGCCGTAATGGCCGGGCTGGTCTTGCAGGCCGCCCTGGCCTTCCATCTGGCCGCGCCCGGGCTTTTGCAGGCGGCGCCGACGCGCTTCGAAAAGCACAAGATCGAAGAGCAGGCCGTGGAGGCTTTCCGCAGAATCATCGGCCTGTGGCAGGAAGAACTGTATTTCGAACTGTACGATCACGGCATGGAGACCACCAAGGCCCGTATCAGCCGGGAGGACTTCGCCCAGCGCATGGTGGAACTGAGCTGGGTGCCGGCCGCCGAGCTCAACGCGAAGTTTCTAAAAGGGGAATTCCGCTTCCGCACCATGGTCTACGTGAGCGCCAGGGTGCAGTACCGCCACAAGTTCAACGCATCCAGCGTCTTTTTCAAGGAGCACACCTTCCTGCTGCTCGAGGAAGCCGGCACATGGCGTATTGACCTGATCCGCCTCGTGCGCGCGCCCTTCGCCTGATGGGCCGCTCCCTGAAGCCGGGATTGCATTGACAGCGCCGCTCCCTTTCGCCAGAATGGGCGCTGAATTTTCAGCCGTGGCGCTCCGCAGGCGGGGCCACCCGGCGGCGCCACAACCATTCAACCGGACGAGGAAGCATGGAACCAGGCAGCATGTCCTTCGTGTTTATGATTTACACCGTGGCCGTGGTGGCGGGGGTGATTCTGGTGGCGGCGTTGGTGGGCTATTTCAGCCGCCAGAAATCCTGACCTGAGATATCCGCGCCCGCGAGCATCCAGCCGCATTCGCCGGGTGGGTGAAGGGCGCGTCCACAACCGGCCCTTCCCGTGGCCTCCCGGAGTCCCTCGGCGGCCCGCCTCCCCTCGGGAGCACGAGCGCTTAGGGCGCATCACTCCTCGCGCAGCACTTGCAGTGGTTTTTTCAGCAGCACGTCCAGGCTGCTGAACAGGCCGGCGCCGGCTATCATGAACGCCGTTGCGCCCCACGCCACCAGATAGGGCAGGGGCAGCAGTTCCCAGCCTCCGTCGAACACGAACGTCACCAGCCCCCAGGACAGGCCGCCCGCCGCGAGCGTCCCCACCA
>CBDUSX010000065.1:0-12328 GCA_965369935.1 uncultured bacterium | reverse complement strand
GCGGTGAGAAGGACGAGGAGGCCGCGCGGCTGAAGGTGGAGCGCGCCATGCGCGAAGCGGAGGTGATCGTGGACAGGTTCGTGGGGGGAGGACGGGTGGATGAAGAGCCCCTGCTGGCCGAAGCCGCCCCCGGCACCTAACAAGGGTGGCACGGACAAACTGGTTTTGTCCGTGTATCGGCAGCAACCGCGGAAGCGAGGCCCGCGTTGCTTTGCCCCTCAGCCACCCCCGACGATGGGCGCGAGGAAGAACACGTTGTCCTCCCCGTGCACCTTGGCCAGCAGGCCCAGGCCGGCGGGATCGCCGTCAATGAACACGGCCAGATGGGGCACCAGGTCGTTGGAATCGGGATCGAGCAGGCGCTCCTGAATGCCAGGGAAGCGCCGCTCCAGCGTGTTCAGCAGATCCCGCACGGTCATGGTCTGCCCGGCGGGAATGTCCACCTCCACCTGCTCCTCGCCTGCGGTGAGGTCGCGGAGCAGGGAGGGGACATGCACGGTGGCCATCAGGTTCTTGCGGCAGCGGGCTCCGCGATCATCTTTTGCTCGTGGAGCGCTTTCACCACGTTGGGTGGCGACATGGGCAGGGAGCGCATACGCACCCCGACCGCCCTGTGGATGGCATTGTGGAGCGCGCCCAGGGGCGGAATGATGGGCACCTCGCCCACGCCCTTGACCCCGTATGGATGGTCCGGATCGGGCACTTCCACCATGATGGTCTCGATGTTGGGCGCATCCAGCATGGTCGGCACGCGGTAGTCCAGAAAGCCCGTGTTGAGCATGGCCCCGTCCTCGTTGCGGACGTACTCCTCGTTGAGCGCCCAGCCGATGCCCTGCACCACCCCGCCCTGCATCTGCCCCTCCACGTAAGAGGGATGGATGGCCGTGCCCACGTCCTGGGCGGCGGTGTAGCGGAGGATGGTCACCTTGCCGGTCTCCGGGTCCACCTCGATGTCCACCACGTGCACGCCGAAGCCCGCCCCCACGCGCTTGGGCGCCGCGGTGGCGCTGCCCTGCACCGGGCCGCCGGTCATGCCCAGCTTGGGCGCCAGCTCCTTGACGGTCATGGACTCCTGGCCGTTGGCGGTGCTTTTGAAGGCGCCGTCCTCGAACACGACCTTGTCCTCCGATATGTCCCAAAGCTTAGCCACCCGCCCCTTCATCTGGCGGATAGCGTCCTGCGCCGCCTCAAAGACCGCGCTGCCCGTGACGTTGGTGGTGCGGCTGCCGCCGGTGACGTCGGTGTGGCCGATGGTGTCCGTGTCGGCCACCGAGGGCCGCACCTCCTCCGCCCGCAGCCCCAGGGCTTCGGCGGCCATGATGGCCATGGAGGCGCGGGAGCCGCCGATGTCCACCGAGCCCGTGACCACGTTGGCCGTGCCGTCCATGTTGATGCCCACCGTGGCGCTGGACTGCAGGCCGGCATTGAACCAGAAGCCGGCGGCCACGCCCCTGGCCTGGTTGGGCCCGCTGGGCGCGGGGCTCTTGTAGTGGTCGGAATTCCTGGCGGCCTCCAGGGTTTCCTTGAATCCGATGCGCGGAAACTTGGGGCCGTCGGCGCGCAGGTCCCCTTCTTCCACCGCGTTTTTGAGGCGGAACTCGATGGGGTCCATGCCCAGTTCCTGGGCGATCTCGTCCATCAGCGACTCGGTGCCGAACATGGCCTGGGGCGAGGAGGGGGCGCGGTAGGCCGCCACCTTGGAGGTGTTGGTCAGCACGTCATAGGCGTCAATCAGCACGTGCCCCATCCGGTAGGGGGCGAACACGCACATGGAGCCCTGCATGCCCCAGTTGCTGGGCAGGCCCCCGGACTCATAGGCCAGCCAGGCCTGGCCGGCCAGGATGGCGCCGTCCTTGTCCACGCCGATCTTGATCTTGGAATACACCGCCGAGGCCTGGCCCGTGGCCTGAAACACGTCGGCCCGGCTCATCACCAGCTTCACCGGCCGGCCCGTCTTGCCGGAGAGCATGACGGCCAGGGCCTCCAGGTAGGAGTTGATCTTGCCGCCGAAGCCGCCCCCGATCTCCATGGGCACCACCTTGAACCGCGAGAGGGGCAAATCCAGCAGCGCGGACAACTCGGCCCGCACCCAAAAAGGGGCCTGGGTGCTCGTCCAGACGGTGATCTGTCCGTCGGAGCGGGCCAGGGCGCTGGCGTTCTGGGGCTCCACGTAGCCCTGGTGCACGGCCTTGGTGCTGAATTCCCGTTCGAATACAAAGTCCGCCTTGGCAAAGCCCTCCTCCACGTCCCCCCGCTTGTGCTGGGTGTGGTTGGCCACGTTGCTGGGCTTGGCCACCCCTTCTTCCAGGGACTCGGTGGTGTTGCCTTCCTGCACCTGGGGCGCATCGTCCTTCATGGCCTCCATCACGTCCAGCACCGCCGGCAGGGGCTCGTATTTCACCTCGATGGCCTGGGCCGCCTCCTCCGCCGTCCAGCGGTCCGTGGCCGCCACCGCGGCGATGGGATGGCCCACGAACAGGGCCTTGTCGCTTGCCAGGATGCGGTCCCGGGCCAGCTTCTTGCCGGGGGAAACCTTGCCCTGCGGAAAATCCTGGGCCGTCACGACGGCCTGCACGCCCGGCATGGCCAGGGCTTTGGAGGTGTCTATCTTGAGAATCCTGGCGTGGGCGTGGGGGGAGCGCAGCACGTGGCCGTGCAGTTGATCGCGGAACGTTACGTCCGCCCCGTACTGGGCGCGGCCGGTCACCTTGTCCTCGCCGTCGTGGCGGATGGGCCGGGTGCCGATGACGTTGTACTTGCCTTTCGCGGAAGAGCCCTTCGCAGCAGAGCCTTTACCGCCGGAGCCTGATTGTGCCATCGTTCCTCCTACCTGGTGCTGGCTTTGAGTTGTTGCGCGGCGGAGAGCACCGCCTCCAGAATCTTCTGATACCCGGTGCAGCGGCATAGGTTGCCCGCCAGCCAGTACCGGATTTCGTGTTCGTTGGGGTCCGGGTTGCGGTCCAATAAAGCCTTGGCCGCCACCAGAAAGCCGGGCGTGCAGATGCCGCATTGCAGCGCCGCTTCTTCCAGGAACGCCTGCTGAAGAGGATGCAGCGCATTGCCCGCGGCCAGTCCTTCCACGGTGGAAATCTCCGCGCCCTCGGCCTCGGCGGCCATGACGAGGCAGGAGTCCACCAGCTTGCCGTTCATGACGACGCTGCACGCCCCGCAGTCTCCCGTCAGGCAGCCCTCCTTGGTGCCGGTCAGGCCCGCCACGTCGCGCAGGGCATCCAGCAGGCTCATCCGGTTGTCGCAGAGCAGGGTCTGCTCCGTGCCGTTGATGGTGGCGTTCACCACTCGTTTGCCGCTCATGCTATTTCTTCTCCTTCAGCCGCGAGGCGGCCGCCTGAACGGCGCGCCCGGTGAGCACGCCGGCCATGTGAACGCGGTATTCCACCGTGCCCCGCAGGTCCGTAATCGGCTTGGCCGCCGCGGACGAGGCCCGGCCCGCCGCTTCAAGGGCCGCCTTGTCCAGCGCCGTGCCTTCCAGCGCGGCCCCGGCATCGGCCACCAGCAGGGGCGTGGGCGCCACCGCACCGATGGCGATGCGGGCGGAGGCGCAGGTCTTCCCGTCGTCCGCCATGGTGATGGCCGCCGCGGCGGAGGCCACGGCAATGTCCATCTCGTCGCGCGGAATGAAGCGCAGATATGCGCTGGAACTGTGAGGCGGGGGCGGGGGAATGCGGAACTCCACCAGCAGCTCGCCCTGCTTGAGGGCCGTCTCGCCGGGCCCCTGCATGAAGTCCAACGCCGCCACCTCGCGCTCGCCGTCCTTGCCGCGCACGACGCACACGGCCTCGTGCACGATCAGGGCGCAGATGGTGTCCGCGGCCGGGGAGCCGTTGCAGACGTTGCCGCCCACGCTGGCCCGGCTCTGAATCTGGGTGGAGCCGATCAATTCCGCCCCTTCCACCAGGGCCGGATAGTGCTCCCTGGCCGGCGCGAAGGCCCCCAGGTCGTCACAGGCCACCGCCGCCCCCAGCCTCAGGCCGGCCTTGGGGTCGAAGTCGAGCACGTTCAGTTCGGGAATCTTCTTGACGTCTATCATGTGGCCGAGCTGCCTGTGGCCGTTACGGTGCTGAATGATCAGGTCGGTGCCGCCGGCCAGCAGACCGGCGTTATCGCCCTCGCCGGCCAGCAGGCCCAGGGCCTCGTCCAGGGTGGCGGGGGCGCTGAATTCGAGTGGTTTCAATGAGGCCTTTCCCTGCTGATTGGCGATGGAATTACGGGAATTTCCGCGTTCGCGATAACGGCCTGAAGTCAGGTCAACGGACAGGCTATATCGCAGGACGGGGAATATCAAGGGCTGCGGGGTGTGGGCGCGATATGCGCAAAGCCGCCTACTCCCCGCCATCCAGCAGTGCGCGTTCGCCCTGCCAGGCGAAGCCGGCCACCAGGTAGATCATGGCCATGGGCAGGAAGAGCCAGCCCAGGATGGGGATCATGGCCAGGAAGACCGGCAGGGTGCCGGCCTGCACCGTCCACAGCATCAGCCCCTTGCGCAGTTGCCTGCGCTCGTCCCCCAGGGCTTCGCGGGCCACCAGATAGGGATCGCGCACCTCCCAGCCCAGCAGGTAGCCATCCACCAGGATCACCAGCAAGGGCCCCACCACGGGCACCAGCCCCAGCAGGAGCGCGGCGGAGGCGAGAATGATCAGGAACAGGCTTTCCCGCAACGCGCGGCCGATGCCGGCCAGCCAGGAGAGTATGGAAAACCTGCCGCGGCTTTCCGCCACGCCCCCCCGGCAGTGGGTGACGATGCGTGCGGCCAGGGCCTCGAACCACATGCTCATCAGGGCCAGGGAGAACAGCAGGGAGAGCATCATGGTGGCGGCCAACAGCAACAGCTGGGTCAGCCACACCACCAGTTCCAGCAGCACGGACAGCACCTGCCAGAGGATGCCTTCGCCGCTGATCCATTGCTCCAGATTTTCCAGATAGGGCTCCAGCAGGAGCAGGAAGATCACGTAGTATGCCGCCGCGCTCAGGCAGATGAAGAGCCCGTAATTGAGCAAAAAGCCCTTCAGCAAAAACAGCCGCAGGCCCGGCACCTCGCGCAGGGCCCGCCGGCCGGAAGCCAGCAGGGCGAAGGGCCCCGGGCGGGGCAGGCGCCGGACTATGGAATTCTCGGGACTCATCGGTCGGGTGGCCTCTCGGCGGGCTCGTCCCGGCGGAAGCCGCGCAGGGGAGTATAGGTGAACGCGCGCCCGGGCCCCATCTCCTCCAGGGCGCTCACCAGCGCCTGGGCGGCCTCCAGGGTGGTGCAGTAGGGCACGTTGTAGGTCAGCACCAGCCGCCTGAGGTGGTTGGGGTCAATGCGCCGCTTGCGGGGCTGGGTGGTGTTGATGACCAGGGCCAGGGTGTCGTTGGCCATGTATTCGAACAGGCTGTCGGCCTGGCCCACATCCAGGCTGGCTTCCGTCACTTCCGGCAGCCCGGCTTCCAGCAGGATGCGCCGCGTGCCCGTGCTGGCCAGCAGCCGGTAGCCCAGCTTGTGAAAGCTCCTGGCCATGGGCACCAGCGCGGCCTTGTCCTCGTCCACCACCCCCATGAACACATGGCCCTCGGCCCGCAGGCCGTTGCTGGAGGCGGCGATCTGGGATTTCAGGAAAGCCTCGGCGAAGGTCTGGCCGCGCCCCATCACCTCGCCGGTGGACTGCATCTCCGGCCCCAGCACCAGGTCGGCGCCGGGGAACTTGGCGAAGGGAAACACCGTCTCCTTGACCGCGAAAGGCACCAGGGGCCCGGAGCTCATCTCCAGGGCGCTCAGGGGCTCGCCCAGCATGAGCCGCGTGGCGTACTTGGCCAAAGGGATCCCCACCGCCTTGCTGACGAAGGGCACGGTGCGCGAGGCCCGCGGGTTGACCTCCAGCAGGTAGACCACTTCGCTGCGCACGGCGAACTGGGCATTCATCAGGCCCACCACCCCCAGTTCCAGGGCCAGGGCCACCGCCTGGGTGCTGATTTCCTCCTGGATGTCCTCGCCCAGGCTGTGGGGGGGCAGGGAGCAGGCGCTGTCCCCGGAGTGCACGCCGGCCAACTCGATGTGCTCCATCAGCCCGGCCACCACCGCCTCCCTGCCGTCGCTGAGCACGTCCACGTCCACCTCGATGGCGCCGGAGAGAAACTTGTCCACCAGCACCGGGTGTTCCGGCGCGGCCTTGACCGCCTCCATGAAGAAACCCTCCAGGCGCTCCTCGGAATACACGATCTCCATGGCCCGCCCGCCCAGCACGTAGGAAGGGCGCACGATGATGGGATAGCCGATGCGGCGGCCGATGGTGCGGGCCTCTTCCAGGGAGGACGCGATGCCGTTGTCCGGCTGGTTCAGGCCCAGCTTGTCCACCAACTCGGCGAAGCGCCGCCGGTCCTCGGTACGGTCTATGCTGTCATAGGGCGTGCCCAGGATGGGCACCCCGGCCTCCTCCAGCTGGCGCGCCAGCTTCAGGGGCGTCTGGCCGCCCAGCTGCACGATCACCCCGTCCGGACGTTCGTGGGCGATGATCTCCATCACGTCCTCGAAGGTGATGGGCTCGAAGTACAGCCGGTCCGAAATGTCGTAGTCCGTGCTGACCGTCTCCGGGTTGCAGTTGACCATGATGGATTCCCAGCCCGCCTCCCTCAATGCCATCGAGGCGTGCACACAGCAGTAGTCGAACTCGATGCCCTGGCCGATCCGGTTGGGGCCGGAGCCCAGGATCAGCACCTTGCGCTCCGGCGTGCGCTGGGACTCGTTTTCCTGCTCATAAGTCGAGTAGAAGTACGGGGTGTCGGCCTCGAACTCCGCCGCGCAGGTGTCCACCTTCTTGAACACGGGGCGCACGCCCAGCTCCTGCCGCCGGGCGCGCAGGGCATCCTCCGTGCAGCCGGTCAGGGCGGCGATGCGGGCATCGGAAAAGCCCAGCCCCTTCCAGCGGCGCAGGGGCCTTTCCTGCAGGGCCGCCAGGTCCGTCCCGCCGATCACGGCCTCTTCCTCCACCAGCTCGCGGGTTTGGTCCAGAAACCAGGGATCAATGAAGGATGCGGCGAAAATCCGCTCGGTGCTCCAGCCCTGGCGGATCGCATCGGCCAGGTAGCGGATGCGATCTCCGGTGGGGCGGCTCAACTGCTCCTCGATCAGCTCGTCCTTTTCCTCATCGCTCAGGCCTTCATAGGACATGGGGTCCAGCCCGGTCAGCCCTGTTTCGGTGGAGCGCAGGGCCTTTTGCAGGGACTCCTTGAAGACGCGCCCCACGGCCATGGCCTCGCCCACCGATTTCATCTGGGTGGTGAGGTGGGGATCGCTCATGGGGAACTTCTCGAAGGTGAAGCGCGGCACCTTGGTCACCACGTAGTCAATGGACGGCTCGAAGGAAGCCGGGGTCTTGCGGGTGATGTCGTTGGGCAACTCGTCCAGGGAATAGCCCACCGCCAGCTTGGCGGCGATCTTGGCGATGGGAAAGCCGGTGGCCTTGGAGGCCAGGGCGGAGGAGCGCGAGACGCGGGGGTTCATCTCGATGATGATCACCTCGCCGTTTTGCGGGTTGACCGCGAACTGAATGTTGGAACCGCCGGTGTCCACCCCGATTTCCCGGATCACCTTGATGGACAGGTCGCGCAGGTGCTGGTATTCGCGGTCGGTCAGCGTCTGCGCCGGGGCCACGGTGATGCTGTCGCCGGTGTGCAGGCCCATGGGATCGAGGTTCTCGATGGTGCAGATGATGACCACATTGTCCCGCTGGTCGCGCATCACCTCCAGTTCGTACTCCTTCCAGCCCAGCACGGATTCCTCCACCAGCACCTGGTGGATCGGCGAGGCCGCCAGGGCCAGGCGCACCTGCTCCTCCAGCTCGACCTCGTCGCGGGCCACCCCGCCGCCGGTGCCCCCCAGGGTGAAGGAGGGGCGGATGATGGCGGGCAGGCCCTGGTGTTTCACCAGCTCACGCGCCTCCTCCACGCAAGTGACGATGCCGCTGCCCGGCACGTTGATGCCCAGCTTGTGCATGGCCTTGCGGAACAGATCGCGGTCCTCCGCCTTGCGGATGGCCTCGATGTTGGCGCCGATCAGGCGCACCCCGTAGGCGTCCAGCACGCCCTGGCCATGGAGCAGGAGCGCCTGGTTGAGGGCGGTCTGCCCGCCCATGGTGGGCAGCAGGGCGTCGGGCTTCTCCCGGGCGATCACCTCGGTCAGCACCTCGGTGGTGATGGGCTCGATGTAGGTGGCGTCCACCAGGTCCGGATCGGTCATGATGGTGGCCGGGTTGGAGTTGACCAGCACCACCCGGTAGCCCTCCTCCTTCAGCGCCCGGCAGGCCTGGGTTCCTGAGTAATCGAACTCGCAGGCCTGGCCGATCACGATGGGGCCGGAGCCGATGATGAGGATGGACGTGATGTCGGTGCGTTTCGGCATGAAACGATGGCGTTTTGTGGAAAGGTTGGTTGCCGCGGGCCCGGCCCGCCCGAGCCCGGCAAATGCCGTTTCGCCGGCGGGGCGGCCCACTCTGCAAGATATAGAAGATATAGAGAGGGGTGGGAAGCGTTCATCAAAAAAATTCCTCGAATAATAGGTGCCGCGGGTACTCCAGGAACTTTCCGTTTCATGCCGGCCCAAATTCCTCCTTGACATTTACATAATATTCAATAACTCTATTGATTCATTGAGAAACACTATGTCCGATCAGCAATTCCGAGCAGACCTGTTCGCCCAATTTTCGAGAATCGGAAAGGCGCTATCCAGCCCGGCGCGGCTGGAGATCGTTTACGTCCTCAATCAGGGTGAAAAGAGCGTGGACGAGGTGGCGAAGGCGGCCAGACTATCTATTGCCAATGCGTCACAACACCTTCTGCAGCTAAAGGGAGCGCGTTTGGTGGACTCTCACAAGCGGGGTCAGCGAGTGATTTACCGGCTCGCCTCGCAGGGAGTGGAAAGCTTGTGGCAATGCCTTCAGAAAATCGGCGAGGAGCGGCTGTTGGAAATCAAGGAACTCATGCGGACCTATCTGGCCGACAGGGACCAGCTTGAAGCGGTGACGCGCGAGCAACTGCTGGAGCGCATGTCCCGCAACGAAGTGATCGTCGTGGACGTGCGGCCGGAAGATGAATACCGGGCCGGACATCTTCCTCAGGCCGTTTCCATCCCTCCGGATCAACTGACCGAAAGGATGGCCTCATTACCGCGGGACCGGGAGATCGTAGCCTATTGCCGGGGACCCTACTGCTTGATTTCGTACGACGCTGTTGAAATTCTCCGCACCCATGGGTTCAAAGCCGTCCGATTGGAAGATGGTTTTCCGGAGTGGAAGTCACACAATCTACCATTCGAAACCGGCCGGCAAGTGATTCCATAGCTGAAAATCTTGTCCGGGGAGAGCTGGATGAACGCGAACGAACAGACCACCTTGATCCTGGGGGGTGGCGTGGGCGGATTGGTTGCCGCCAACGCGTTACGGAACAAACTTGGGAAAACACATCGGGTCGTGCTGGTCGAGAAAGCGCTGAATCATCTATTCACCCCTTCCTTGCTCTGGCTGATGACGGGACTGCGCCGGGCGGAGAAGATTCAGCGGGAACTGACCCGGCTGCAAAGGAAGGGAATCGAAGTGGTGCGGGGGGAAATTTCGATGATTGACCCCCCATCCCGCACGATCCAAGTCAATGGGGAAACGTTGCAGGGGGAATTTATGGTGATTTCCCTGGGGGCGGAGCTGGCGCCTGAATCCATACCCGGCCTGACGGAGGGCGGCCACAATATATACACGTTGCCCGGCTGCGAGGCTTTCCGGGACGCCTTCAAGGCCTTCGATCGAGGGAAGCTGGCGGTGTTGGTGAGTTCGGTGCCTTACAAGTGCCCGGCTGCTCCCTATGAGGCGGCCATGCTGATGGCCTACGACCTGCGAAAGCGCAAGGTCAGGGAGCGGGTGCAGATTGACCTGTTTGCGGCGGAACCGGGACCCATGGGGGTAGCCGGGCCGGAGCTTTCAGCCGCCGTACGGCGCATGGTGGAGGAGCGCGGGATCGCCTACCACCCCGAGCACGTTATTGAACGCGTTGATCCCACCCAGCGCCGGCTTGTATTCGCCGGCGGCACGGAAGCCGGCTACGATCTTTTGGCCTACATCCCGCCTCATCGGGCGCCCACAGTCGTCCAGCAGGCCGGTCTGGTGGGAGAATCCGGTTGGGTATCCGTCCATCGTGAAACCCTGGAGACCTCTTTTCCTCACGTTTACGCCATCGGCGACGTGACCGGCATCCCCTTGAAACTGGGAAAGCCTTTGCCCAAGGCCGGCACCTTTGCGCACTCGGAAGCGGAAGTCGTGGCCCAAAATATTGCGTGCCAAGTCACGGGCAAAGGACGCCCCGAACGATTCGATGGTGCGGGAGAATGTTTTATCGAGATGGGAGACGGGAAGGCGGGGTTTGCCCGTGGAAATTTCTACGCGGAACCCGTGCCGAAGATAAAAATGTACAAACCGGGCCGGCATTGGCATGTGGGCAAGGTGCTGTTCGAGAAGGACTGGCTGCGCAGATGGTTCTGACAGCCGGAACGGGCGAATCGGGTCAATTGGAGGTTGACGGGGAGGCCATCCGGCGCAACCCGGCTGATTGGCCATCCGCGCTCCGTGCATGCCGGGAAGAAACAAGCAAAGGGCCGGTACGGTGGCCGGCGGCGCCATGACCGAACCCGAACCCCGGCGGCCGCATTTCGGTTATCCGCCAGGAGGCCGGCATCACGGGAACCACCCCCCGGGTGCAAAAGCAATCCAGGAGAGAAAGATGCATACTCTGTTCATTCTGAATGAAGGCCCATACGGCAATGAGCGCAGTTACAACGCCCTGCGGTTGGCGGGAAATCTGGTAAAGCGGGAGGGAGTTTCCATTCGGGTATTTCTGATAGGGGATGGAGCGGCCTGTGCCATGAAGGGCCAGCACACCCCCAACGGCTATTACAATATCGAGCGGATGTTGAAAGGACTGGCCGGCCGCGGCGCGGAAATAGCGGTCTGAGGCAGTTGCCGCGAGGCTCGTGGTATCGAGCCTGAACAGTTGGCAAAAGGAGTAGAGTCAGGATCGCTGGATCTGCTGGGTGCATGGACGGCCGGCGCGGATAAAGTGATCGTTTTCTAACTTTAATCCGGGATATCGTGAGCCATGACCGAATTCATACTGGGCAATGAGGCGCCGATCCGCCTTGGGATTTTCTTCGGCATATTGTTATTGGTCGCCCTGTGGGAACTAATGGCGCCCCGCCGTGCGTTGACCGAATCCAAAGGACTGCGCTGGGTGAGCAACCTAGGAATTGTCTTCCTGAACAGCTTGGTACTGAGGCTGGTGTTTCCCATGGTGGCGGTGGGGATGGCTTTTCTTGCCGAAGAGCGGGGCTGGGGGCTGCTCAATAACTTTGCGCCGCCTTATTGGCTGTCGGTAGTGATTTCGGTCGTGGCACTGGATTTTGTAATTTGGACGCAGCACGTAATGGTCCACGCCATACCGGCGCTGTGGCGGCTACATCGCATGCACCATGCCGACTTGGATTTTGACGTGACCACCGGCGCGCGTTTCCACCCCATCGAAATCATCCTATCCATGGGTATCAAGCTCACGGTAATCACGGCACTGGGTCCTCCCGCCTTGGGAGTGTTGATTTTCGAAGTGCTGCTGAATGCGACCGCCATGTTCAACCATGGCAACATCCGCCTCCCCCTGGGATTGGACCGCCTGCTGCGGCTGGTGGTGGTGACGCCGGACATGCACCGGGTGCATCATTCCATCATTCCACGGGAGGCCAACAGCAATTTTGGCTTCAACCTGCCCTGGTGGGACCGCCTGTTCGGCACTTATCGCGATCAGCCTCAGGAAGGACACCAGGGAATGACCATCGGGATTAAGCAATTCCGGGAGTCCAAGTATTTGGGGTTGCACTGGCTGCTGTTGCAGCCATTCCTGGGAGAGATAAGCGACTATCCCATCAATCGGCGAGGATGACGGGCATGACCATCGGCATCGCCCAATTCCGAGCCGCGCGCTACCTGCGCCTGGACATGCTGCTGGCCCAGCCCTTCCTCAATCCGCCCGCGGAGGCCGAAGCCGGAAAGGCGGGCGGCGGGGGGCCAGGGTAGTCCTGCCCGGTCAATATGCGCCTGGGGGCTTTGCCCCTACGCCCCCACCAGGGGCCGCCGGCCCCTGGACCCCGATAAAGAAATAATTTTTAGGGGGGTCGGGGGAGTTGCAACGCTACGTGTCTCGCATTACTTCCTCTGAATGCTGTTTGTGAAATATTCAAACCAAGCGGACAGGTTGGATTTCTTCATTTACCGGGAATCACAATGAGCAAAAAGACGCTGCTGCGGCT
>CBDUSX010000064.1:0-12584 GCA_965369935.1 uncultured bacterium | reverse complement strand
ATAAATACGTAGAGCAAGCTAAAGGTGAGTGTCGGAACGACGAAGAAGTCGATGGCGGCAATCTCACCGGCATGGTTACTCAAAAAAAGTCTTCCACGTTTGTGAAGAGGGCTTGCTTGGGTGGGGCCGGTAGAGTCGAATCGTCGAGTCGCTGACGTGGATGTCGAGCTTGGCAAGCTCATCCCTGATGCGTGGGCTTCCCCAGGTTGGGTTGTCCCGCCACATGGCTTTGATGAGCGCTCGCACATTGGGATCTACCCGCGGGCGTCCACCCTTGGGCCGACTCTTCCACCGCCAGAATAGGCGAAACCCCGCGCGGTGCCAGCCGATCACAGTGGCTGGCTTGACGATGGTCAGCACTTCATCCCAGCGCGGCCAAACTCGGCACAGAGCCACCCAAAAGAGCCGGTCACAGCCGGTGAGCCGCGGACGCTTGACCTGACGGTGCAGCACAGCGAGTTGCTGCCTGAGGGCAGCGTTTTCCAGCACCAAGCTTTGCTGAGATCCAAGGCCGGAGATGATACTTCGGAGGAGGACAATCAGGAGGTTTTTCATGGCCCGTGAACAAACCGCGGGGAGGGCAAATTGTCAATGATCTCGCGCCAAATGAGGTTTTCGGTAGGCACAGCTGGTGGTCTGCTCCTCGGATCCTGATCCAGCGGTAATGCGAAATTTCTCTTTCATTTTGGAGCCGGATTTGGGGATCGGATCACCTCCCAAATATTCTCTGAGTAGTTCGAGTCCATGTTCCTCAGTCTCGCTGAACTTTCTCTGCAATAGATTTGTAGGTCCCCTGTAAGCCATCTGTAGGTCCCCTGTAAGCATTCTGTAACCCAGATCCTTTTATCGTGGAGCCAGCGGAAGCAATTTTGATTTCCGCATAAGGGGAAGCAGGATTCTTCCCTCGGCAAACGGTGGAGTGCGTGGACAAGCTCGGCCATGAACGAAAACGGTCCCTCGTGAGGACCCTCGGACGCCGCGCATCGGACCACGCCTGAAACCGGGGTAGCAAAGCGGGGAAAAATGCGAAATCCGCACCGGCACACGATTCGGATCGGGAAAGCTGCAAAGCCGAATGGCAGCACGCCATTTGCTTTGAGGGAGAACCGGTTCCTACCACAAAGTCTTCCTCAGCGGCCGGAGCAATGCGGTCAATTCCATTTAACGAGAGGTCGCAATGGGTGAGTTACGTGCAGAAATCCGCCCGGTGGTGGATCTTTCGCCACAAGATTGTGGGGACATGTTCGAGCTATATGCCGAATACTATGCCGGCACTGATGAGGATTTGTTTCAGAGGGATTTGGAAGAAAAGCAGCAGGTGCTCCTTCTATTCAACGAGAATGAGCACCTAAGCGGTTTTTCCACATTTACAACCCTTAAATATGACTTCCGGGGCCAAACAATTCGCGCCATTTTTTCCGGCGATACCATCATCGACCACCGCTATTGGGGGGAGCAGGCCCTGGCATTCACCTGGATCCGCCATGCGGGCCACCTCAAGTCCCAATCGCCCGCCGTTCCCCTGTATTGGTTTCTGATCGTAAAAGGACACCGCACCTACCGCTTTTTGCCCGCCTTTTCGAAGCAATACTATCCCCACTGGCGCGAACCAACGCCGCAAAAGGAAAAGGCGATCATGGACATGATGGCGAAGAGGCGTTTCGGAAGTTGTTACGACCCGGCCACCGGCTTGGTGCGGTTTTCAATCACGGCGGGTTATCTCAAGCCGGCCTGGGCGGGAATGAATGAAAGCGAACTGCGGCGGCCGGAAGTGCGCTTCTTTCTGGAACGCAATCCCGGGTACTGGCATGGAGACGAGATGGTCTGTCTGACCGAGTTGCATTCCGACAACATGCGCCCGCTCAGCCGGCGCATCTTTGAAAAGGGGATGGCGACATGAACGGTTGGGATTCCATATTCCGAATTACCCGCGGTGACCATGAGCGTTTCCATACTGCGCTGAAGTCACCGGAGACGGCCCAGCGCGAACAGCTTCGAAGGATTCTGGCCGCCAACGGCACCAGCGCTTTCGGAATACGCCATGGTTTCGCCGGCATTCGTGACGCGGACGACTATCGGGCCCGAGTTCCCGTGCAGGGCTACGAGGACATGCGGGCGGAAGTTGGGGCCATGCTGGAGGGAGAACCTGACCGGGTCGTTTCCGAGCCGGTTTTGCTGTTCGAGCGCACCGGGGGATCCTCCGGTGGGCCGAAACTCATTCCGTACACCCGCTCCTCCCTGGACGCATTCAGGCGGGCGGCCCGCCCCTGGCTGCATAACGTTATCGCCGCCCATCCCGCGGTGAGGAACGGCCGGGGCTACTGGGCCATTTCGCCCGCCGCGCGTCTCCCGGAAAAAAGCTCCGGCGGCATTCCGATCGGAATGGACAATGACGGCGCCTATTTCGGGGAGGAAATTGCCGCGGATTTGGGCCGTTTATCGGTCGTGCCTCTCCAGTTGGCTCAGGTAGAGGCGATAGAAAACTGGCGTTATCTGACCCTGCGCCACCTGTTGGACGCCGATGACCTGACCCTGATTTCGGTTTGGAGCCCGACCTTTCTCAAAGCGTTGCTGACCTGGCTTCCCATCCATGCCGAAGCCCTGGCGAAGGATCTGGCCGAGGGCACTACCACAGAGCCGGATGTCAAGGCTCCGCCGGGCGGACGTTTCACACCGCGCCCGGATCGCGCCGCCGTGCTTGAGAAGGCCCTTTCGGCATCCATCCCCGACACCAGGATGCTCTGGCCTCGGCTGGAGGTCATCAGTTGCTGGACGCACGCCACATCGGCCCAATTCATTCCGGACCTGCGGCGGGCTTTCCCCCATGCGGCCATCCAGGGCAAAGGGCTGCTGGCCACCGAGGGGGCCGTGTCCATCCCGTTGAGCGAGTATCCCTGGCCGGTTCTTTCCCTCCAAAGTGGATTCTACGAGTTCGTGGATCAGCGGGGTTGTTCCCATCTGGCCCATGAGCTCAGCGAGGGAGAAACATATCGGCTGCTGCTGACAACTCCCGGCGGGCTCTACCGCTACGATATCGGAGACATGGTGAAAATGCGGGGGAGGGCCGAAAACACACCCATGCTGGAGTTCATGGGCCGGGCCGGGCAGACAAGCGATCTTTGCGGTGAAAAGTTGAGCGAAGCCCAGGTGCGGGGCGCCCTGCCCGCGCACAACGGTTTCGCCATGCTGGCGCCGTCCCTTCAAGGCGGTCCTCATTATCGCCTGCTGCTGGATGCCGAGGAACACGGCGTGGCCGATTCGAATGCCCTGGCCTTCGATCTGGATCTGGCGCTGGGGTCCAATCCCCAATACCGCTATGCCCGCCGGATGAATCAGTTGGGCCCGGTACAGGTGCTCCGCGCACGGCAGCCATTGTTGACCTACCTCTGCTGGAAGGCTGCCTGTGGCTCGCGGCTGGGCGACATCAAGCCGCCGATCCTATACTGCCGGACGGACTGGCAACCGGTTTACGAAGGAGAACGGATATCATGAAAATTGCTCTGCTCTCCCCTAAAGGGCCGCTTTACCGCCACCGGGTCGGAATCTTCAGGAAGTCCCTGCGTTATGCGCCCCTCACCCTGACCACGCTGGCCGCCTTGGTTCCGGCTGAATTCAAGGCCGAGGTTTCGATTCACGACGAGGGCATCGAGGATATTCCCCCGCACCTGGACGCCGATCTGATCGGCATGACCGTCATCACGGGCACCGCGAGCCGGGTTTACGATTTATCCGCCCGGTATCGGGAGCGAGGCATCCCGGTGGTGCTGGGGGGCCCCCATGTGACCCTGGTTCCCGATGAAGCCACCCGCCATGCGGATGCCATCGTGACCGGATATGCGGAGGACAGCTGGCCCCGGCTGTTGCACGATTTCGCCGCTGGAAGGCTCCGCTCCCGCTATGACCAGGCTCCGGGATTCAACCTGGAACGGCCGGTATTTCCCGCCCGCCATCTGTTGGACCGAAAGAAATTCGTGACCATGGACGTCTTCGAGGCCACGCGCTCGTGCAGCCACAACTGCGACTTCTGCGTGGCCCCGACGGCCTGGGGGCGCAAGCCTTATCAAAAGCCCGTCGAGCACGTGGTGGAAGACATCCGGCGCCAGGGGGCGAAGCAGGCCATTTTCGTCGATCTCAACCTGATCGCGGACCGCCGCTACGCCACTCGGTTATTCGAGGCGCTGATTCCCCTGCGGCTGCGATGGTTCGGACTTTCCACCATTCTCATCGCCAAGGATCGCGAACTGCTGTCCTTGGCGGCCCGGAGCGGTTGCGTGGGGCTGCTGATCGGCTTCGAGTCCATCTCCGCGGCGAATATCGGCCAGGCCGGCAAACGGTTCAACAAGCCCGGCGAATACCGGGAGGCCGTGGCGCTGCTTCATAGGCACGGCATCAGTGTGATGGGCTGCTTCGTGTTCGGGCTCGACCACGACACTCCGGAAGTCTTCCGCCGCACCGCTGAATTCGTGGTGGAGGCCAAGGTGGACCTGCCCCGCTTCGCTCTCGCCACGCCATTTCCCGGCACTCCGTTCTATCGGCGCCTGGAAGCGGAGGGCCGAATTCTGACCCGGGATTGGGAACAATACGACGGGCAGCACGCGGTCTTCCAGCCGGAAAGGATGAGTATCGACACCTTGAAGGCGGGGCATGTCGCCGCTTGGAAGCATGCATACGGTTATTGTTCGATCGCCCGGCGAATTCTGGGTTCGCGGGTGCAAATTCCGCTCTCCGTGGCGGCCAATCTCGGCTACCGGTTCTACGCTCAGCACCTGAGCGATTTCTACAACTGCGACTGGTTCGTTCCCTCCGAATCTCACGTGGAGGCCGTCTGATGAAACTGACGATGATTCACCCCGCCATCGGGCGCAGGGTTGGGCAAAAATACATGCGGAGCTGGCAAATGGAGCCCCTGCAACCGGCGCTGCTGACGGCGCTCACCCCGCCGGATGTGGACATGCGCTTTTACGACGACCGCATGGAGCCTATCCCCTTCGACGAGCCGACCGATCTGGTGGCGGTCAGCGTGGAAACCTACACCGCCCGGCGGGCCTATCAAATCGCCAGCGAATACCGCCAGCGCGGCGTGCCGGTGGTGATGGGTGGATTTCACGCCTCTCTCTGTCCCGAAGAGGTGGGCCGGTACGCCGAGGCTGTGGTGATCGGAGAGGCGGAGGGAGTCTGGCCCCGGGTGATCGACGATGTCCGGCACGGCACCCTGCAACGTCAGTATCGCAACGGCGAGTCAACCCCGCTGTGCAACCTGCGCTACGACCGGCGCTTGTTCCGCGGCAAGAACTACCTGCCAGTAACCCTGATTGAAGCAGGCCGGGGGTGCAAATTCCGCTGCGAATTCTGCGCGGTGCAGAGTTTTTATAACGCCTCCCACCGCCTGCGGCCGGTGGACGAGATCGTTCGCGAGTTGGAGCCCCTTCGGGACCGCACGAAGCTGTTTTTCTTTGTGGACGACAATTTTGCCGGAAATATCCCGGCGGCGAAGGAATTGCTGCGGGCCCTCATTCCCCTGCGTATCCGGTGGGTAACGCAGATGAGCATCAACGCTGCCCACGACGAGGAGTTCCTGGACCTCCTGAAACGCAGTGGGTGCGCGGGAGTGCTGATTGGGTTTGAAACCCTCAATCCGGACGTTCTCTCAACCATGGGCAAATCCTTCAATACCGCCGGGGGCGGTTACTCGAAGGCCCTGGCCAACCTGCGCCGTCATCGGATCCGGCTCTATGCCACCTTTGTATTCGGGTATGATGGGGACACCGCCGAAAGCATGGAAGAAGCCCTTGAATTTGCCTTGCAGGAGCGGTTTTTCATCGCGGCGTTCAACCACCTCACTCCGTTTCCGGGCACTCCCCTTTACAGGCGGCTGGAAAATGAAGGGCGGATGCTCTTCGACAGCTGGTGGATGGATCCATCCTACCGGTACAACGGCATTCCCTACCGCCCCCTGATGCTAACGGGGGAGGCCTTGCAAGCCCGCTGTCTCAACGCGCGTCACCGGTTCTATTCGATGTCCTCCCTGATGCGGAGGGTCATGGATTCAGTCAACGGCCAGGACGCGTTCATGTTTTTCCAGTTTTTCCTCATCAACTGGATGATGCGCCTCGATCAAATCCGGCGCAATGATTTCCCCCTTGGCGATGCGGGATGGCAGGGGGAGCTTGTAACGGTGCGGTGATCGGAGGGTGGTCAATGGATCCGGGCGGATGGGCGGCCCGGCCGGATAACGATGGAGAGTGAAGCCATGGAACAGCTACGTGACAACGCACCCAGGGGGAGCCGTTGGTCCTTTCGCGCGGCTACCCGGGAGGACGATTTCGACCTGCGGCGGATCGTGCGGGACCAACCTTCGCCAGGGTGGATCGAAATCGGGTACGAACGCGAGCCCAATTTCTTCCTGGCCGGAGACATTTCAGGCGCCCCCTATCAGGTATTGATTTCTTCCGATTCGAAATCCGGCCGGCCGGCCTTGATGATGAGCCGGGCAGTACGAAAGGTCTTCGTGAATGGCGCCATCCGCCGGCTGGGCTACATCAGCCAGGGCCGGATCGACCCCAGCCAGGCCGGAAGGCACCGGGCCGTGTCCCTGATGCGGGACAGCCTGCGGGCCAGCTTCGAAATGTTTCACTCCGCCGGTGAGATGCCCTTCGATATCCAGAGCCTGTTGAACGATGCAACTCCGGCGCGGCGCATCTTCACGGCCAATCTGCCGGGTATGCCTGTCTATCGGAAACTGACCGATCTTACCACTTTGGGTTTGTGGTGCAGGCCCATGAAAGCGAAACCCCCACCGGGCGTGCATATCCGGTGCGCGGCGGAGGGTGATGTACCCGGGATTTGTTCGTTTTTGCAATCCTACAACTCGCGCTATCAATTCGCGCCGGTCTGGGACGAGGAAACGTTGCGATCCCCGCTGCTGTGCCGGGGCCTGGATGCAAAGGATTTCCTGCTCGCGGAGCGGGGCGGGAAGCTCGTCGCCTGTCTGGCCTTGTGGGATCAGCGGGCCTTCAAACAATTGGTGGTGCGCGGCTATCGCCCGCTGCTGTCCCGCACCCGCCCGTTGTTCAACCTGGCCGCCCCGGTATTGGGAATGCCTCGTCTGCCACAGGTGGGAACCGTGCTGCCGGTGGCCTGGCTTTCTCACCTGGCGGGTGAGGAGACCGATCCAGCTCCCCTGATGGCGCTTGTGCGTACCGCGCTCGGAGAGGCCTCCCGGCGCGGATTGGAGGCGGTGTTGGTGGGCATGGCGGACGGCCATCCGCACCTTGCAGCGTTAACAGGCCGCTTCCGGCACATGCACTACCATTCCACCTTGTTCCTTGTGCACCGGCCCGAGCAGGAAGCGATGGCGAAAACCATGGCCGCGCGCCCCGTACACGTAGAGGTGGCAACCCTCTAACGCACCCTCCCCCTGGGCCGTCCCTTCCATGACCCGGGGCGGCTTCGATCAGGGAGCACAGGGCTCCCGGAAAGGAAGGAGCAATGCGAATCAAGAAGATCACGTTTATCAGGCCCAACATGGGGGATTGGCGCGCCTCGGATGCCATGGAACCCCTGGTGTTCGCGATCCTGGCCTCCCGCACGCCTTCCCGGATTCAGTGCGTGCTCTATGACGAGCGCCTGGAACCGATTCCGGAGGATGACCGCACCGACTTGGTCGCCATCACGGTGGAAACCTTCACCGCCAGGCGGGCCTATGAGATCGCCAGCAATTACCGGCGGCGCGGAATTCCGGTGGTGATGGGCGGGCACCATCCGACGATGCTGCCCCAGGAGGCGCTGCGGTACTGCGATGCGGTGGTGATCGGGGATGGGGAGGGGCTATGGGAACAGGTGGTCGAGGACGTGGAGCATCATCGCCTGCGCCCCATTTACCGACGAGACGGTCAGGCCGACTTGAGGGGGCTTACCCCGGATCGAGGCATTTTCTCAGGAAAGTCCTACGCGCCAATGGCCCTGGTACAGTTCGGACGGGGCTGCCGCTTCGCCTGCGACTTTTGTTCCATTCACGCTTTTTACGGTACCTACCGGGGTCAACGCCCCGTGGCCGATGTGGTGGATGAAATCAAAGGATTGAATGGTTCCATGGTGGTGTTCGTGGACGACAACATCTACTCAAACACAGCAAAATTCGAAGAGCTCCTGCGCGCCTTGATTCCGCTTCGCATTCGATGGGCCTGTCAGATCACCATCGATGTGGCAGCCAACGACCGGCTGCTGGACCTGATGGCGGAAAGCGGCTGCATCGTGGCCCTGCTCGGGTTCGAATCCCTGCAGCCGGAAAATCTTCGGCAGATGAAAAAACGGTGGAATCTGGGGAACGGCCCCTATGAGGAAGTGATCCGGAAATTCCATGACCGGAACATCATGATCTACGGCACTTTCGTGTTCGGTTATGACCTGGACACCCCGGAGGCGTTCGACATGACCGCCCGGTTTGCCATGCAGTCCAACCTGTTCCTGGCCAATTTCAACCCCCTCACGCCCATGCCGGGGACAGCGCTCTACGACAGGCTGCGCGCCGAGAAACGAATGCTTCACGAGCAATGGTGGCTGGACCCCGATTACCGGTACGGCATGGCGATTTTCCAACCCAGGGGAATGTCGCCCACGGATCTGAGTGAGGGATGCATGAGGGCGCGCGGGACTTTCTATGGCTACGGGTCCGTGTTGAAGCGCGCTTTCCATACGTTCCTGTTCCAGAAAAGCTGGCGGAGCCTGATGCTGTTCCTGTTGACCAACACGATATCCAGGCGGGAAATCCGGCGCAAACAGGACACTCCGCTGGGAAAATCCGGGACGTTCGATTTGGCGGGAGGCCGCTGATGACCGTCACACTGATCAAACCGTCCATTGGCAGGTCGAATGGGGAAACCTATAGCGACGAAGGCCGGATGGAACCTCTGCAATTGGGAGTATTGGCGGCGCTGACTCCGCCGGAGGCGGAGGTGGTGATGTACGACGACCGCATTGAGGAGATTCCGTATGATGCGCCGACGCAACTGGCCGCGATCACCGTGGAAACCTACACCGCCAGGCGCGCCTATGAAATCAGCGCCGAATACCGCCGCCGTGGCGTCCCGGTGATCATGGGCGGGGTGCATGCCACCTTGCATCCAAAGGAATGTGCAAGCCACGCCGATTCGGTTTATCTCGGGGACGCGGAATCCGGCTGGACGCAAGCAGTGCACGATGCCCTCCGTGGGCGCCTCAAGCCCTCTTATAGGGGTGGCATAACGCCCCCGCAAACGGGCTTTCTTCCCCGGCGGGACATATTCGCCGGCAAGGGCTATCTCCCCTTCTCCCTGATGCAGTTTTCCAGGGGATGCCTCTTTGCCTGTAATTTCTGCGCGGTGGGCGCCTACTTCCGCTGCTCGCACCTGGTGCGGCCGGTGCGGGAAGTCATCGAAGAAGTGGAGAATCGAGACCGGCGATTCGTCTTCTTTGTCGACGACAACATCTCCTGTGACAGGGAAGCGCTCAAACGACTGTGCAGGGAATTGATCCCGCTCGGTGTGAAGTGGATCAGCCAGGGCAGTCTCGATATGACCCAGGACCGGGAACTGATGGATTTGATGGCCCGGAGCGGATGTCTGGGGCTGGTGGTGGGATTCGAGTCGCTGGATCCCCAGGCTCTGCGCTGGATGAAAAAATCCCCCAATCTGCCCGGGTTTGAGAGCTACGGGAAGCAGGTTCGAATATTTCGCGAGCATGGGCTGCAGATCTGGGCGGCATTCGTGCTGGGACACGACTACGAGACCAGGCACTCCATCGAAAACGCGCTTGAATTCGCCATTGCCAACAAGTTTTCCTTCGCCGCTTTCAACATCCTTACCCCCTATCCGGGAACGCCTTTGTACCGGGACCTCGAAGCCCAAGGGCGCCTTCTGTACGGCGGAGCGTGGTGGCTCCATCCCGATTACCGGTTCAACCACGCTTCCTTCGTGCCCAAATTGATGAGTCCGGATGAATTGACCGAGGGCTGCTATTGGGCGCGGCGGAAGTTCAGCAGCTTTCCGTCGATCCTGCGCCGCGCACTGGATTTCAATACCAATCTCCGCAACCCGTTCCGGTTCGCATTGTATGCCCGCAACAACCTGCTGATCCGCCAAGAGAACGAGAGGAAGCAGGGCATGAAATTCGGGCGCTTGAGCTGAACCGAATTTCCCGCAACGAGGAACCGCATATTACGGTGCTGATTATGAACATGGTGTTGAAAGTACGGAAGGTGAGCAAATCTTATCCCCTCGGCAAAGAGGAGGTGAAGGTTCTGAAAGGGATTTCCCTTACTTTTCGTCAGGGGGAGATCGTTGCCATCGTGGGACCCAGCGGCTCCGGAAAGACCACTTTGTTGAACCTGCTGGGGGCGTTGGACAAGCCCACCTCCGGGCGGATTGACTTTAAAGGGCGGCGGCTGAACGGCTTGAATGATCGGAATCTTTCCATATTGCGGAGGCGGCATTTCGGATTCGTTTTCCAGTTCTTCAATCTTATCCCAACCCTGACCGCGTTCGAAAACATCGCCCTGCCGCTCATGCTGGACGGCCACGGACTGGGAACGGCGCAAGACAGCTGCCTTGGATTGCTGGAGGCCGTTGGGCTGGCAGGCCGAGCCTCCCATTTCCCTTATCAGCTTTCTGGAGGGGAGATGCAGCGGGTGGCCATCGCGCGGGCGCTGGTAACCGAACCGGAAGTGATCCTTGCCGATGAACCGACCGGCAATCTGGACAGCGGAACCGGCGAGGTGGTGCTCGGCCTGCTGATCGATAAGGCCCGGGAGCAGCGGCGAACGCTGATCATGGTCACGCACGATACCCATGTGGCGGCCCGGATGGACCGTGTCATCCGGATGCGGGATGGCGAGGTGGAAACGGAGCATGGCTAGGCAGCCTCATATTGTGAGCAACTCATGTTCGATCTGTTCAAGATTCTACCGTTCCGGAATTTGAGGCAACGGCCTATACGCACGGTTGTGGCCATCCTGGGAATTTCCAGCGGGGTGGCACTGTACGTATCCATCGCAATCATCAACAGCGGGGTATTGGGGTATTTCAAGCAGGGCGTGCAGGCTCTGGCCGGCGACGCCTCTTTGGTGGTTGCCACGGCCGGATCGGGAATTCCGCAGGGCCGTATCAGGGATATTCAGCAGGTGCCCGGGGTTCTCCATGCCGTACCCTCCGTGGAATCGGCCTCCTATTTGACGGGGATGGGCAAGGGTGTATCGGACTGGATTGTTGTTCTCGGCGTCGATCCCGCCAGGGAATCGCAGGTGCGCCGCTATCGCTTCACGGGGAAGGAAGCTCCCGCGAACGGGCTTGCCGCACTGAGGGAGCCGGAAACCATCATCGTTACCGGGGAGTTTTCAAAGCACTACAAAAAGGGCAAGGGCGACTCCCTCGAATTGATGACCCAGCTTGGGAAGCGGAGCTTCCGGGTGGCGGGCGTGTACTCTGCCGCCGGCGGGACGGCGGCCGAGGGGAGGCCGATCGCCCTGGTGAGTCTGGAAACCGGGCAGCGCTGGTTTGGCGAGGCCGGGCAGGTCAACCGCATTGACATCGTCACCGCCCCTGGGGCCGATCCGGAAACCGTGAGCTTCGCACTGATGGCGCTTCTTGGTTCAGGGGTGCGGGTATCGCGGCCGGAAACCCAGGTTCATGACTTTCAACGCATGGTGCGCGCCTACCAGGCTTTGTTGCTGTTTCTAAGTGGGATGGCCCTGCTTGTCGGAATGTTCGTGCTGTCTTCGATCATCAGCATGTCGGTGGCTGAGCAAAGGAGGGAGATCGGCACCTTGCGCGCTTTGGGCGCCACAAGGGTCCGCATCTTCATCCTGATCCAAGCCGAGGTGGTGGCCATGGCTGTGATCGGCGCGGGGTTGGGTGTGGCTGGAGGACGCGGAATGGCGGTTTTACTGGTCGGCTTTATCACCCAAACACTCTCCAACCAATACATGACGCCCATAGCGATCGGCAATCTGCACTACGGTTGGGACGAGGCTCTCTGGCATATTCTCCTGTCCGTATCGGTCGCGGTCATCAGCGCCTTCTGGGTGGCTTTCCGGGCCACGCGCATAGAGCCGGTGGAGGCCATCCGCCGCACCGAAATCAACGAAAAGGATTCGGGTGGAAACCGCTCCATGGGTCTTCATTTGGCTGGTTTTTCCGGCATGGCTGTCCTGGTCTACCTGGGCGTGTCCGTCATTGCGGGATACGAACAGGAAAGTATGGCCTTGCAGATGGCGCATGTCATGGCGGCGTTCCTGGCATCCGTGATCGTGGCCCCCTGGGTGGTGATCAACGCGGTAGTGGTCATGCGCTCCCTGTATGGCCGGGTCATGCTTCGCTCCGGAATGTTGTACCTGTCGGTGGTGAACATTTCCCGATTGGCAAAGCGCACCAGCGTCAATGTGTTGAGCCTGATCGTGGGCCTGCTTTTGATTGTCACCGTGTCTACCATTCAGCATAGCTTTGATCAGAGCCTGGAAACCTGGTTGGAGCGGATTCTCTATGCCGATCTGGTCATCTCGTCCCCCGGGCGTCAGTTGGTGGCCGAGGGGCAGGATCTTCATGAAGATATTA
>CBDUSX010000063.1:0-12742 GCA_965369935.1 uncultured bacterium | reverse complement strand
AAAGCAGGCTCAACCTTTCTTCAGGCGAATTTTCTGTTTTCTGCGCACGATTTTTTTCAGGTCGCCCGCGGCCTGCAGGCGGCGTTTTTTCACTTTTTTCATCTGCGCGGCGTTGCGCTTTGCTGTCTTGCTGCCAGCCATGATTTCACTCCCTGAATGTGGGGGTTTGGTGTTCGGGCGCTTCCGGGGAAAGTTTCCCGGCCCCAGGCGTCACCGGCGAGAGGGGACTCACATCATGTCCTGTTCCAGAAAGCTGACGTAGCTTTCCCCGGCGATGATGATGTGATCCAGCACCGGAATGCCCATCACCTTGCCGGCCTCGGCCAGCCGCTTGGTGATCTGGATGTCGTCCCTGGACGGCGCGGGGTCGCCGGAGGGATGGTTATGCACGATCAGCACGGAAGCCGCGTGTTCCCGCACCGCCATGTTGAACACCTCGCGCGGATGCACCGGGCTCGTACTCAAGGTGCCTTGGCTGACCATCACGTCTCCCAGAAAGCAGCGCTTGGCGTCAAGCAGAACCACCAGAAACTGCTCCTGCTTGAGATCCCGCAGGCGCATGCGGAAATGGTGAAACACCTCCCGCCCGGAAACCAGACGCACACCCGGGGAAAGGGATTCCTCGCTGAAGCGCCTGCCCAGTTCAAACAGCCCGCGCAGCCGTTCGGGCTCCAGTCCGGTGGCGGCCAGCCACTCTACCAACTCCTGGTGGGTTTTTCCGGCCAGCCGGCGCAGGGAGGTGCCGTCCAGCCGCGCGGCGAGAGCCTCCCCCTGTTTGGGGGCCAGCCCGAACACGGCCTGCATCAGTTGCGCCGTGCCCAGATGGGCCAGCCGCCCCTGTCCCAGCCGCCCCAGAATTTCCCCGGTCTCCCGGCTGTCCTTGGCGGCGCCCCTGGCCCAGCGGCACTCGTCATTCAGGGGACAGCTTACGCAGCGGGGCACCTCCCCGCAATAGCCCGGCAGATTGAGGGAGCCGAACGCCCCGGCGAAGACCGCGGCCAGGAAATCCCGCCGCTGGGCGTAGCCCGCTTGCCCCCTCTCACCTTCGGATGCGCCGCCGTGGCAAAGGGCACGCCACCGTTTAAACCGCTCCGCCCCGCCGGGCGGCTCGAACACCCCCTCCTCGAAGCGGGTCCATGCCCGGCAGCCCGCATAAGTTCCCGCCGCGTACAGTCCCACGGCCTGCAAAACGTCCAACGGCCGCCAGGCCGGATCGGCGGGGAACACCGCGCTCCAGCGTGCGCAATCCGCCTCGTCCACCAGGGGCGAAGGGAAATTGGCGGGAAACTCCTCCCGGCGCAGCTTGAAATATTCCAGCAGAATCTGTGTCAGCACTTCCCGCTGCCCGGCGCCCATGGATGGACATTCGTCCAGTTGGCGCGCGATCTGCTGCGCTGTCAGGTAGTAGGGGTCAATTCCGGCGGCGAGCCCATACAGGGCCTTCCATTCCCGCATGGCGGCGCCGGGCCCGGCAGGGAGCTCCAGCCACTGCAACAGATGGTCAATCAAAACCCGGTAGAGATGCGCGAAGAAGTCCGGGGAAGCAAGCCCGATGGGGCGGTTGACGATCTGGTCGAAGGCGGCGAGCACCTCGCGCGTGTTTTCCAGCCCGGCCAGCCGATTGAAGAAATTGTGCCCTTCCCCGCTCACGTCCAAGTCCGCTCCCCTAGCCGTCGCCAACCCTGATGACGGCCGGCAGTTCTTCCACGAACCGCTGAAAGAGGGGCCACAACTCCTCCGGCGTCGTGCCGCCGCGGATGAATGCGCGCCCGATCCCTTCCAGCAGAATGAACCTGATCTTGCGATTGGCAGCCTTCTTATCATGCATGAGCAACTCGGTGAACCCGGCGCGTCCCAGGGGAGGCAGCATGACCGGCGTCAGCAGGGGCTCCAGCACGGCCCGCAGCCGGGCGAAATCCCCGTCGGAAATGTGACCCAATTCCCGGGACACATAGGCGGCGAAGAGCATGCCCGCCCCCACGGCTTCCCCGTGCAGATAAGCGTCGTAGCCGGTGTGGGTCTCGATCAGGTGGGCCAGGCTGTGGCCGAAGTTGAGGATGGCCCGCGGGCCGCTTTCCCGCTCGTCCTCTTCCACCACCGCGGCCTTGATGGTGCAGGAGCGGTAGACGGCCTCTTCCCAAAACGCCCAGTTCCTGCCCTCGAACTCGTCCCGGTTGGCTTCCAGATATTCCAGCAGCTCCGCGTCGCGGATGATGCCGTGCTTGATCAATTCGAACAACCCCGCGCGCAGCTCCCGCTCGGGAAGCGTCTCCAGCAACTCCACGTCAATGATGACGCCGGAGGGCTGCTTGAAGGCGCCGATGGTGTTCTTGCCGCGCGGATGGTTGACCGCCGTCTTGCCGCCCACGGAGCTGTCCACCTGCGCCAGTAGAGTGGTGGGCACCTGCACCACCGGGATGCCGCGCATGAAAGTCGCCGCGGCGAACCCGGCCATGTCTCCCACAATGCCTCCGCCGAAAGCCACCAGCACCGTGCCGCGGTTGGCCTCCAGTTCCATCAGGCGGTCGTATATGCCGCTCAGCGTGCCCAGGTTTTTGTGCTGCTCGCCGTCAGGCACCAGGCAGCTTTCCACCCGCAGGGGCAGGCCGGCCAGGGCGCGCTGCACCCGCTGGGGGTGGAGCGTCTCCAGGGTTCCGTTGGTGACGACCACCACCAACTCCGAGGCGAGGCCGCCCACCATGTCCGGCAGATGGGAGTCCAGGGCGCCCGGGCCGATGTGGATCGGGTATGCGCCGGAGGGCAGGTTGACCTTGAGGGTTTTCATGATGTGGGTTCCGGGCCGGCCCAGCCGGCGCAACAGCGGTTCAGCAAACGTATGGCGCGCGGAATCGGCCGGAGCCTTTGCGGTGGTATCCAGCCGCGCCCCGCAACGCCGGGGCCCCCGCCCGGGAGCAGGCCGGGCCTAAAAGCGGTAGGTATAGAGCATCCCCTGCGGCGTCACCACCAGGGAGGTGTCGGGCAAGTGATCGGGCAGGAACGAAAAGTAGGCGGTCAGCCCGAACAGGATCGTGAGGGCGAATGCCACGTTCGCGCGCTTCTCGTTGGCCCGGGCGTCATTGAGCGCATCGTCCGTGGCGGCCCGCAGGGTAGTGGCCTGAGCGGGGGTGCCCGCTGCCAGATATTGGGCGAACGTCGTGTCCGCTCTGCTCAGGTCGTCCTTGGAATCCGCGCGCACCTTCAGCCCATAGCTCAGCGTGGCCAGGGTCAACACCAGAAAGGTCCAGCCGGTGCCCGTAAATTCCGTCGGCGGCTCCTCCTCCAGCATCAACTGCTGTCCCAGCGCGGGACTGCCGCCCACCAGCAGCAGCGCCACCACCAGCACACACGTGACACGCATTGCCCGGCTCCCCGGAATCGAGTAAAATTCAATGCCTGCGGGCCCATTACCGGCTGCGCCCGCCTCCTACTCCGGCAGTTTGTGCGAAATTGCGCGCGCTGTCAAAGCCCGCGCCCCGGCGCACCCGGATACATCCTTCGTGCCAGGCATGGATCAAAAGTACGCCACCCTGCTGGAAAAAATCCCCGCCACTCCCGGGGTCTACCTGCACAAGGACAGCGCGGGCCGGGTGCTCTACGTGGGCAAGGCCAAGAGCCTGCGCAACCGTGTGCGCTCCTACTTTCAACCGTCCAGTGACCACCCGCCGCACATTGCGGCTATGGTGCGGCAGGTGGCCGACGTGGACGTGTTCCAGACCCACACCGAGGCCGAGGCGCTGATTCTTGAGGCGAACCTGATCAAGAAGCACATGCCCCGCTACAACATCAATCTCAAGGACGACAAGTCCTATCCCTTCTTCAAGCTCACCGTGGGCGAAATGTACCCGCGCCTGTATCTGGTGCGGGAAAAGCTGGAGAAAACGGCGGAGTATTACGGGCCCTATGCTTCCATGAAGGACGCCCGCGAAACCCTGGACCTGATCCGCCGCTACTACAAGCTGCGCACCAGCAAGATGAAGCTGGACGGCACAAGACAATACCGCCCCTGCATCAACTTTCAGCTGCGCAAGTGCACCGCCCCCTGCCGGGGCACGGTGGAGGTGGAGCAGTACCGGAAGCTCGTGAACACGGTGCGGCTGTTCTTTCAGGGGCGGGGCAAGGAGTTGCTGGCGCGCCTGGAAGACGAAATGGGCGAACACGCCCGCGCCAGGCGCTACGAGGAGGCGGCCCGCCTGCGAGACACCATCCACGCCACCCGGCGCACCCTGCAAAAGCAGCAGGTGGTGGTGCCCGACACCAAGGCGCACCAGGACGTGTTCGGGCTGTATCGGGAATCCCACTTCGCCGGGGTGCAGATTCTGTTCATCCGCCATGGACGCCTGATCGGCTCGGACTTCAAATACTGGGACCGCACCGAGGGCATGGCGGACGAGGAGATCATCCGGGGGCTGCTGCGCAGCCTGTACACGCGCCCCTCGGCCCTCCTGCCCAAAGAAGCGCTGATCCCCTCCACTTACGAGGACCGGGAGATCATGGAGGACTTCCTCACCCGCGAGAAAGGCAGCCGGGTGCGCATCATCACCGTCCGGCGGGGCGCCAAGCGCAAGCTGGTGGACATGGCGCGGGACAACGCCCGGCTGGCCCTGAAGGAGCGCATGACCCGCCACGTGGACGACGAGACCGTGCTGGAAGAGGCCAAGAGGCATCTGCGCCTGATGCGCCTGCCACGGCGGGTGGAGGCCTTCGACATCTCCAACACCGCCGGCACCCACACCGTCGCTTCGATGGTCGTATGGGAGGACAACAAGCCGGCCAGACAGGACTACCGCAAGTTCAAAATCCGCTCCGTCCAGGGCCCGGACGATTTTCTGGCCATGTTCGAGGTGCTCACGCGGCGCTACCGCCGGGCCATCTCGGAAGCGCAGCCCCTGCCCGACCTGATTCTCATTGACGGCGGCAAGGGCCAGGTCAACATGGCCCGGCAGGTGCTGGAAGAGCTGGGCATCTCCCAGACCCAGGTGGACCTGATCGGACTGGCCAAGGGGCGCGCGGAAAAGCGCCGCGGGGCCCACAGGGAGCGGGCCGAGGACGTGGAGTACGTGGTCAAGGCCCACGTCAGGGATGAACTGCGCCTGGGGAGGAACTCCGCCGCCCTGCACTTCCTGCAGCGCATCCGGGACGAGTCTCACCGCTTCGCCATCACCTATCACCGAAACCTGCGCCGCCGCCGCACCCTCCGCAGCGAGCTCGAGGACATTCCGGGGCTGGGGCGCAATCGCGCCCAGGCGCTGCTGCGCCACTTCGGCAGCCTGAAGCGGGTGCAGGAGGCGGAACTGGAACAACTGCAATCCATGCCCGGCCTGCCGGAAAAGCTGGCCCGGAAAATCCACCAGATCTACCATCCTGCCCTGGCGGGCGGGGACGGCGCGCCTTCAACCCCGCTCACGGCCTGAGGCGCGGGGGGCCGGGCGCGGGCCTATTTCTCTTCCTGCTCTTCTTCGGTTTCTTTGTCTTTCCCGCGGGGCTGCGCCAGCCAGGACACCACAATGCTCACCTCGAACAGCACCAGCAGCGGCCCGGCCATCAGGAGTTGGCTCAGGGGATCCGGCGGGGTGAGCACGGCGGCGACGATGAAGATGATCACGATGGAGTAACGGCGGGAACGGGCAATCTTGCGCGCCGTGAGGAAGCCCATCCGGGTCAGCAGGAGGCTGATCAGGGGCATTTCAAAAATCAGCCCGAACACGAACAGCATGCGGATGGTCAGGGACAGGTAGTCGCCCAGGCGCAGGGAAGGCACCAGAGATTTGTCGAAATTGGCCAGGAACTCCACGGCGATGGGAAACACCAAAAAGTAAAAGAACAACGCACCCCCCACGAACAGGGGGTAGGAGCACAACAGAAAGGGCCAGACCACGTGCTTTTCCCTCTTGTAAAGCGCGGGGCGCACGAACAGCCAAATCTGGGTAATCGTGAGCGGAAAGGTGAGAAACACCGCGGCGAAAAACGCCGCCTTGAGGTGGGAAAAAAACGGGTCGGTCAGGGTGTCGAATTGCAGCGAATCCACCACCTGCAAGGCGGGTCCGCTCACGATTTCAATGATCTGCTGGCTGAAGCCCCAGCAGGTCACAAACGCCACGAAAATCCCCCCCATGGTGATCATCAGCCGCTTGCGCAATTCTTCCAGATGCGCGGTGAGCGGCAATTTGGGATCGTGGAGATCGTTCTGGCTATTCACGGTGGTCATGGGCTGACGCTGGAAGCGGGATCGTCGTTAAAGGCGCGCTCAGGGATATCGTCCCTTGTCGCGGGAGGCCCGCGCCCCCGCCTCGAACCTCCGAATTCTTTTTAATTCTCCGAAGTTATCATGATTGCTAAGGTAAGGGCAAAATGACGGCCCGCCGGCCGCGCAGCAATCGGGCAGGGCGCCGGACGGGCATCTTCTTTCGACCCACCTCAAATCCGGGACGGGAAGCCATGAGGGCAGAATTGAAGCGGCGATCGGAACCTGTGCCGCGCCAAGCTGTGGGAAGCTGTCTCGCCCTGTTGCTGCTCCTCCTGGCCCTGCCGGGTACGCTGCAAGCCCAGGGAAAGGACGAGTACATCATCGAACACACCCTGAGGCTGTCCAAGGGTGCGGTGTATGCGGCGTTCTATGCGCCCGACCAGAAGCGGATGGTGACCCTGGGCAGCAACTCGGCCATCCGGATCTGGGAGACGGAGACGGGGCGCGTCGTGCGGGACATCCGCACGGGCAGCCACCAGGCCATCAGCGCCATCTTTCACCCCAAGGAAGAGGTGGTCTTCACCGGGGGCAAGGACCGCACCATCAAAGCCTGGGACCTGGTGAAGGGCAAGGCTTCCATGACCCTGGAGGGACACCAGGCCCCGGTGGGCGTCCTGCTCACCGATTCGGAAGGCGAGATCCTGTTTTCCGGCAGCAACGACGGCAAGGTGATGGTCTGGAACGTGAAGGAAAAGAAGGTGCAGGTCACCATCGAAGCCCACCGCTCCAGGGTCAGCACCATGGCCTTGCATCCCGACGGCAAGCACCTGGCCACCGGGGGACAGGACCGCAAGATCATTGTCTGGGAGTGGAAGACCGGCAAGAAAGTGGCGGAGCTCACGGGCCACCTGGGGCGGATCACCGACCTGCGCTTCGGCCCCAAGCCCGAGGTGCTGGCATCGGCTTCCACCGACGGGTCTATCAAGCTGTGGCTGTGGGAGGAGCGGGAAAAGCAGGATTTCGCCACCCTGCTGGGCCACAAGCGCGCGGTGACGGGCATTGCCTTTCATCCAAACGGGCAGTGGCTCATTTCCGCATCGGTGGACGAGACCATCAAAATCTGGAAGGTGGACAATCAGCAGCTGTTGCAGGAACTGACCCTGGTGGACGGCCCCATCGCCTCGCTGAACCTGAGCGGCAACGGGCGCAGGCTGATCGCCGCCTATCAGAAAGACCGCGTACGCACGTGGAAGCTGGACAAATCCGCCTTCCTGGCCTCCCTGGGCGGCCACACGCAGTCGGTGTTCACCCTGGACTTCACCAAGGACAGCCAGTTCCTGCTCTCCGCCTCCCAGGACAAGACGGTGAAGATCTGGAACCTGCGCACCCGCGCCCAGGTGAGGAACTATCCCACCAAGAACCATCAGGTTCAGGTCGCCCGCTTCGCGCCGGACGACAGGACCTTCGCCACCGGAGGGGCGGACGGCTTCGTGCAAATCTGGGACACGGCGCGGGGCAAGGTGAAAAACCGCCTGCAGGGCCACACGGGCAAGGTCAACTCGCTGGCGTTCCATCCGGCCGGCAAGGTGCTGGTCACCGGCGGCTCGGACAAGACGTGGGTGCTGTGGGAAATCGCTTCGGGCCGCCCCATCAAGCGCGTCAGCGCCCACACGGCCCAGATCAACGCCGTGGACTTTGCCGCCGACGGCGCCAGCTTCGCCACGGGCAGCGACGACAGCACCGTGCGCCTCTGGTCGTATCCGGACGGAAAACCGCTGTATACCCTGAAAGGCCACACCAAGAGCATCCGGGTCGTGCGCTTCGACCCCAAGAACCGATACCTGGCCACCGGGTCCAACGACGGCCTGGTAAAAATCTGGAACCTCAAGGACGGCAAGCTGAGGTTCGACTTCACCGGCCACGATTTCATCATCAGCAGCCTGCGCTTCGCGCCGGACGGCCGGGCGTTGGTTTCCGTCTCACGGGACAAGACCGTCAAGCTGTGGGATCTGCAGACGGGGAAATTTCTGCGCACGGTGAGCGGGGAGCGCGACCAGATTCTGGCCCTGGCCCTGAGCCGGAACGGCAAGGTGATGGCCACCGGATCCATCGCGCCCGAGATCAACCTGATGATCTATCCCCTCAAGGTGCTGCTGGCCGGAGAAGCGCCGCCGAAGAAGAAGAAACCGCAAGGGGTGGCCACCGACGAAACCGAGCCGGAAGAGGAGGTGGAGCCCAAGGCGCCGGAGAAAGACCTGAGCGCCCTGCAGGAATCCGGGGACCAGGACGTGGCGGCACTGGCCTACAAGGTCATCAATTCCAGGGACCCGCGGGCCGGGCTGGAAAAGCTGGAGCGGGAACTGGACCGGCTCATGCGCGAGGGCCAGTTCTGTAAAAACGAGCGCGTGATCGAAAAACTGGCCCATCAAATTCTCCTGCTGGCGCCGTACGACAAGGCGGCCTATCACGCCCTGATGAACACGGGCATCGTGCGCCAGGACCTGAAGATGATCTACCTGATGTCCATGCTGGGCCGCAAAGCCCTGTTTTTCAGCAGCCTGTACAGCTACGATTTTCCGCAATCGGTGGACGAAAAGCTGGAGTTCTGGCAGCGGGGGGTGTTCAACCAGGCCCGCCAACGCGCGGGGCGCGAGCTGGAGTTGGAGTTCGTGGCCTGCGACGGCACGATCAACACGCGTACGCTGCCCACGGAACTGATGGCCGTGGACATTCCCCAGGAAGCCCTGGGCGTGGTCGCATCGAAAAAAATGCGCGTGAACTTCCAGGTGTTCAAAGACCTCGACAACCAGGTCTTCGCCAACCGGGTGTTTCACCTGATCGAGCAGGCCATGGTAGTGAAACGAAAGAGCGGCGGCGGCGGGAAACCGGTGGCGCTGAGTTTCAAGAAGGCCCCGGCCCGGCCGGCGGGGGTGCTGAACCTGGACCTCTCCGCGGTGGACCTGACGGGCTATCAGGGGCGGCTGCCCTTCAAGCTGCGCCTGGCCAGGGGCCGCTGGCTCAGCTATTTCACGGACAAGGACCGCAGAAAACAACTGCTGCTGCCCGCGGGCAACTACTATCTGATGGTCAACAACAAGGTGATGAAGGCCTTTACCATCGCCCCGCAGGAGTCCCGCCAGATCGCCGTCAACGTCGTGCGGCGCTAGCGGACGCCGCCTACCCCACGGCCTGCTCCTCGGCTTTGGGGGGCTCCTGCACCACCAGGTCGAAGTCCTCCAGGGTGGGCAGTTCCCTTAAGTCCTTCAGATTGAACAGACTCAGAAATTCCCGGCTGGTGCCGTAGATCAGGGCCCGGCCGGGTCCGTTGTCCTTGCCGATGATGCGGATCAGGCGGTGCTCCAGCAGGGTGCGCAGGCCCGAGGAGGCATCCACGCCGCGCACTTGCTCCACCTCGGCACGGGTGACGGGCTGGCGGTAGGCCACGATGGCCAGGGTTTCCAGGGTGGCCTGGGTGAGCCGCACGGGTTTCAAGGGCTCGGCCTTCTGGATCCAGGTCTTGAAGATAGGCAGGGTGCGCAGCTGGTAGCCGTCCCCGATCCTGGCGATGCGGAAGGTGCGGCTGGTCTGCTCGTAATCCTGATTCAGCGCCTCGATGAGCGTCCTGACGCGGGGAATGCCGGTGTTGCCCAGCACGGTGGCGAGCTGCTTGGCGGTGTAAACCTCGCTCGAGGCGAACAGCACCGCTTCCAGCACTTTCTTTGCATCCGTGTCGTTCATCCAATAGCTCCTTGCTGGATTGACCGGTTTCTGCATCCCTCGAAACCGCGGGCCTTCCCGGGCCCCTGTTCCCGATCTTTTTTGTTCCGCCTTGCCTGTTCTCTCCCCCGCTCTCCGCTTCGCGTGCAACGGGTGTGCGCCTCAGCGTATGCGGGTCCGCAGGAATTTCCGCAGGGGCTCCATCGCCACCCTTCGTACGGCGGGCACCAGCAGCACACCGCCAAACAGGTCGGTGACCAGGCCGGGGATTATCAACGCCCAGCCGCCCAGCACCACCATCATGGCGTCCAGGGCTTCCTCGGTGGGTACGCGCCGGTTCTGGAAATCCGACTCGATCTCCGTCCACAGATCCAGCCCTTCCCTGCGGGCGTGCCACCAGCCAACCGCCGCGGTGACGATCCCCAGCACGGTCGCGGTGACCAGGGAGAAGCCCATGCCCATCATCAGCCAGAATTCCAGCCAGGGCAGCACCAGCATCGCCACCAGCGCCAACATCCAGATCATGCGCCCTTCCGCCCGTGGGAAACTCCCCTTCGGAGTATAGAGGATGGGAGAAAATTGTCCAACTTCCTCCACATGGCGGGGGTCACACGGCGGGGAAGGCAGGGCAGGGCCGGCCTAGGCAACCGGGGGGCCGCCCCCGCCTTCGCGCAGGGCGCGGGACATGTACAACTCCGCGGCCCGGTAGGAACTGCGCACCAAAGGCCCGGCGGCCACGTAGGAGAAGCCCATCTCCAGCCCGGCGCGCTCCAGGTGCTCGAAACGATCCGGATGGATGAACTCGCGCACCTTCAGCTTGCGCTTGTCCGGCTGCAGGTACTGGCCCAGGGTGAGGAATTCCACCCCGATCGCCCGCAGGTCCCCCATGGCCTCCAGCACTTCGGCTTCGCTTTCCCCCAGCCCCAGCATCAGGGAAGATTTGCTGCGGATGCCCGGCGCGCTACGCCGCACATGGGAGAGCACCGCCAGGGACTGGGCGTAGTTGGCCCGCGGGTCGCGCACGATGGATTGCAGGCGCTCCACGGTCTCCACGTTGTGGGCGATCACGGCCGGTCCGGAGGCGATAACGGTGTCAATGCAGCTTGCCACCCCCATGAAGTCGGGGATCAGCACCTCCACCAGCAGGTTCGGGCTGGCCCGGCGGGCCAGCCGGACGGTTTCCGCGAAATGCCCCGCGCCCTGGCCGGGCAGGTCGTCGCGGTTCACCGAGGTCAGCACCACGTAGTCCAGTCCCATCTCGGCGATGGTGCGCGCCACGTTTTCCGGCTCGGCGGCATCCAGAGGGGCGGGATTGCGGGCCGTGGACACGGAGCAGAAGCGGCAACCGCGGGTGCATTGCTCCCCCATCAGCATGAAGGTGGCCGTGCCGCCCTGCCAGCACTCGCCGATGTTGGGGCAGCGGGCCTCCTCGCACACCGTGTGCAGGTTCAGGCCGCGGGCCCGGTTGCGAATCCAGTTGAAGCGCTCGCCCTGGGGCACCTTCACCTTCAACCAGTCCGGCTTGCGGGCCGCCCCTTGTCTGAAATCAGGAATTTGCAATCCGCTTCTCCTCCAGGGATTTCAGGCGGGCTTCGCGCGCTTCCTTCGGAAGCTCCGCCAGCTCCCGCACCGCCTCGTAGAAGCGGGCGAAGTCCCTTCCGTGCTGGTCGAAGAGCGCCCGTAATGCCTTCACCCACGAGCGGTAATGCCGCATGCCGACGAGGTGGGCGTTGTTGAGCTCCCGGTTGAACCAGCCGTCGTAAGACACGATTTTAAATGAGTTTCTTTCCCTTTGATAGTCCTCTTTGAGCATGGCCAGCAGGCGCGGCTTTTCCGCTGCCAGCTCGGCCTGGGGCCGCCCGGACGTGTAAAGCCGCTCCAGCCGTTCGCGTCCGCGGATCACGATGTCCCGGAAGCGCCGCCGTTCCTCGTTGATCGCATGGTAGCGGGCCAGCCGCGCCGCGCCGGAGGATATCTGCTGTAAAAATCGGCGCACCCCTTCCTCCTCGACAAAGGTGGCAAAGGACTCGTTGAAGGCCGTATCCCCCTTCGCGAACATCAGGGTGTGGGCCTGTTCGTGAAGAATGGTGGAGATCAGGTGCAGGTCTCCGGAGTGGACAAACGTGTTCAGCACCGGGTCGTCGAACCACCCCAGGGTGGAGTAGGCCCGCACCGGGCGCACCAGCACGTCGTACCCCTCCTCCGCCAACTCCGCGGCAAACTCGCCGGCCTCCTCCTTTGCGAAGAAGCCCCGGTAGCCCAGGCAGCCCACGATGAAATAGCAATGCTGGTACTCCTTGATGGCATAGGCGTCGGAAGCCACCACCAGCCAGGTCACATACTCCCGCCCGAGATCGCTGTAGTAATGGTATTGTGACGCGGCAGTGAGGCCCAGCCGCTCCCGTCCGAAGGCCTGCACCCGCAACACCAGCCGCAGCTTGGCCTTCACCTGCTCGTCCACCTGCGGATCGGCCAGCACCTCGCCGATGGCGCGGCGGCGGCTGAGAATGTCCCATTGGCCCAGCCCCGCCTGCCAGTAATAGGCCACGTCCGAGCAACCGGTCAGCAGCACCGCCAGAGCCAGGGGCGCGAGCAGGCGCGCCAGGCGCGTCAGGCCCCCCCTTGGCCGGAGGGAGGATGGCGCAGGCGCCCCGCGCCCGCCGGGGCCGGGAGGAAAACCGGTGACTTGCCGCGGGGTCGAGGATGGGTTCATGGCTACCCTGAAAGGCTGATCGAACAACTGATGAAGGGTTTTCTGCTGCTCCGCCAGCCGGCATTTCCAGTTATACCAATTGTCTCCATTATACCATGGTTTCGGGCCCCACGCCGTACGCCGCCCCT
>CBDUSX010000062.1:0-12761 GCA_965369935.1 uncultured bacterium | reverse complement strand
TTTCTGCTGGTCAACGACGATGGGGTGAATTCCCCCATGCTGCGGCCCACCATTGCCCAATTGCAGGCCCTGGGGACGGTGCGGATGGTGGTGCCCGCCGAGGAGCAAAGCTGGAAGGCCAAGGCCATGACCCGCTTCGGACGGCTGCTGGCGGAGCCGAGGGAGGGCTACGGCATCGAGGCCTATACGGTGACTGGCACGCCGGCCGACTGCGTGAATCTGGGGGTGCATCAGCTGTTCGGCGATCCGCCGGATTGGGTGATCTCCGGCATCAACATCGGACAAAACACGGGGCTGGCGTTCGCGCTCAACTCGGGCACGGTGGGGGCCGCCTTCGAGGCCGCGCTGCTGGGCATTCCGGCAGTGGCTTTCAGCCATCGAATCCGACCGGAGATATTCCGCCAATGGAGCACGGAAGGCCGGCTCTCGGGCGAGGAGGCCGAGACCGCGGTGCGCGAGGCCGCGGAGGCCGTGGGGCGCATGATGCCGGTGGTGCTGGCCCATGGCCTGCCCGGCGGGACGATGATGCTCAACGTCAACTTTCCCCACGACGTGAATCCGGACACGCCGGTGCGCTGGACCCGCCTGCGGCACAACCGCTACGGTTCCCTGTTCGAACGCGACGGTGAGGGCTATCGCCACGCCTGGCGCGGCGACGCGTGGTGGGAGGAGGCCGAGGACGACGACCGGGGCGCGCTGGAAAGCGGCGCGATCAGCGTTACCCCCCTCACCCTGGGCGGCCTGAACGTGCCCGGCGCCGAGCCGCTCCCCTTTGTCTGAGGGCTCCACGGGCCGGTTTGCGATGCGCCGACGCCGGCAAGGCCGCGCCGCCGGAGAGATGGTCCCCTGCCCCTTGGGGGACATTGGATATTTTCAGATAAGCAGTTGATTTAATAGCTTAATATTTAATTTTTGGAAACACTCTATTTTTTCGCATAAGGCATTGTCCGTGCATTGAATAGGGAGCAACGACCGAATCATGAATCACCGGAGTGCCTTTCCGGTGAGCGGAAAGGCCTCCTTACGGTCGTGTGCATAGCAACTCCTTCCATCAGGAGGCCTAATGAAACTCCTCACTCCTCCCTGGAAAACAGCCTGGTACGATGACCTGATATCCGACCGGTTCTTCCAGGAAATGAGCCGGATGGAAAACAGCATGGTCAAAGAGCTGGAAAACTCCACCCAGTGGATGAACCAGCTCGTGATTGAGCTTGGTCAACTCGCCCAGAACATGACCCAACTGGAGGCCGACGGCGCCCACTCGTCCCAGATCCGGCTGGCCTTTGAAAAGACGCTCAAAATTTCCACGCTGACCGCCCATCTGGCGGCGGCGCTGGACAGGGCCGATCCGGATCGCCGCCACACGCCGGTGGTCGCCCAGGCCACTCAGGCCGCCACCGCCTTGCGGGAGATTCCCATGTCCTTGCCCCGGGCAGAGAGCGTTGGCGGCGCGGCAGCCGTGCAGGTTGCGGCCGAAGCAGATCTGCAGCCGGCGGTGGCGCCCCTGCGGCAGACGGTGAACGGCCTGTCCCGGCGCGGGCTTTCCGTGGCGGAGATCGAAGTGATCACCGGCCAGTCCCGCTCCCAAATCGAATCGGTGCTCAACGAGCGCTAGGGGGCAAGGCCTGATTTCGTGACGCCGGGCCTTCCGGCGTAGCGCGGGGGGCATGCGCCCCCCTTCGTCTCTCACAAAGGCGCACCCACAAGGCGCCGCCATCTTGCGGTGCCTGCCCGTCCGCGAGCCTCCCTGCCGTGAGGCCGTTGCACGGCGCCCCGCCGCCTGAAGTCGTTTCCCCCCGTGATATGCAAACCCTCCCAAATGGTTTAGAACCGAGTTCTTGAATCTGTCCGCTCGGAACGTGCCTGACATGGTGGGGCAGCGGCCCGCCGTTTTGTCCACTGTGCGTGGACGGGCCAGGCGGCGGGTAACCCATCGAATGCGGGAGTGTCCCTTGAGCTACGAATTCATCGAACTGGAGCAGGACGGACCCCTGGCGATCCTGAGCTTCAACCGGCCCGAGCAGTACAACGCTCTCAACCCCCAAATGGCCGCCGAGTTGGTGGACGCGGTGGTGGAAGTGAAGAACAACTCCTCCATGCGGGGCCTGATGGTGACCGGCAAGGGCGACGCGTTCCATGCCGGCGGGGACATCAAGTGGTTCGTGTCCGCCGGAGAGACCCTGTCCAGCAAGCTGGAGCGGGTGATTACGGATTTGCACGCCTACATATCGCGCCTGATCCGCCTGCCCAAGCCGGTGGTGGCCGCGGTGAACGGCCCGGCGGCGGGCGCCGGGTTCAGCCTGGCCATGGCCTGCGATTTGGTGGTGGCGCGGGCCAACGCGATTTTCACCGTAGGCTACACCAAGATCGGGGCCACCCCGGACGGCGGCTCGACCTTTTACCTGCCCCGCCTGATCGGCATGCGCCGGGCGATGGAACTGGCGCTCACCAACCGTGTGCTGACGGCCCAGGAAGCGCAGGAATGGGGGCTGGTGAACCGCGTGTTCGGAGAGGAGAACTTCATGGAGGAGGCCAAAGCCTTTGCCATGGAATTGGCGACGGGGCCCACCTGGGCCTTTGGGAAAACCAAGGAGTTGCTCTATCACAGCCCCAACCACGAACTGGAGACGCAACTGGAACTCGAGGCGCGGGGCATCGTGGATTCCACCGGAACGGCGGATTTCGCGGAGGGCACCAGGGCGTTCGTGGAAAAGCGCAAGGCGGAGTATCAGGGCGCATGAAGCCATCCGGGGGCATGAGGTGACGCCCGTTACGGCCGGGCCGGGAATGGGGTTTGCGTCCTTACCGATTCAATTTTATGATTTAATGTATAAGTAGAGTGAGCCTGCCGTGCGCCGGCGGCGGACAGCCCCATGGCCAATCCGGAGTGGGTGGGGAAAGCGCGGGCGTGACGTTCCCGGAATCCCGCGCGGCACAGAAGGACGGTCTCATTTGCGGCATAATTTTTACGGCAATATCTTTGCGGGAGCCCCTTTGCGGCCGTCTCTTTTCGGAAATTCAAAGCGCGAATCAACATGATGAATGGTTTCCCGAACATCCGAACCGCCTTACTGCTCCTGATCGGGGTGGTGCTGCTCTCCGGCGCCGGCCAGGCCTTGGGCGAGGCCAAGAAGAAAAAGCAGCCGCCGCGCACGAGGCCGGTGGTGGTGGCGGAAATCAAGTCCGTTTCCGAGTCAACCACCTTTAAGGCCAGTGGCCTGCTCTCCCCGGTGGACAAGGCGCTGCTGTCCGTGGAGGTTTCCGGAAAGGTGACCGCCATCCGCCGCCGGGTGGGCGACCACGTCAGGAAAGGGCAGCTGCTTGCGGAACTGAGCAATTCCAACCTGACTCTGGAAAAACTGGTGCTGAAAGCCAAGGTGAAGGAGGCGGAGGCGGAGCTTGCCCTGAGCCGCCAGAAGCTGCGGCGCACCGAGGCGCTGTTCAAGCGCAATCTGGCTTCCGCGGAGCAATTCGAGAACGAGCGGGCCGCCAGCGAGGTGATGGTGGCGCGCCACGCCAGCGCCCTGGCCCAGCTTAAGCGCATCGAGACGCAACTGGAGATGATGGTGGTGCGGGCGCCCATCGCGGGCCAGGTGATCAAGGCAGATCTGGAAATCGGCCAGTGGATCAACTCCACCCGCCCCATCTACGAGATATACAGCTTTGACCGCTTCGAATTGCTGGTGGGCGTGCCGGGGCGCTTCATGAACAGGATGAACAGGAAAGCGCCGGTCACGGTGCGGATCTCGGAGATCGGCAAGAAGCTGAAAGGGAAAATCCAATCCGTGGTGCGCCACGTAAACTCGGCCAGCGGCAACTTTCTCCTGCGCATCGAAGTGGCCAACCCACGCCGCATTCCCTTAAGCGGGCTGGTGGCCCAGATAGACGTGCCGGTGGGAGGCCGGGGCAGGGTGCTCACCGTGCCCCGGGACGCCATCGTGCGCCGCAACGGAAAGACCCAGGTGGCCGTGGTGCGCAAGGGCCGCGCCCATGTGGTGCCGGTCACGGTGCGGGCCAACGTCAATCAAACCGACGTGGTCATCGAGGGCAAGCTGAAGCCCAAGGAGCGGGTGGTCGTGCGTGGCAACGAGCGGCTCTTCACCGGGATGCCGGTTCGCATAACCGGAAAATTATGATCCGCGCGGGGAAAGGAGCTCTGTGACTGAATTCTGCCTGCGCAAGCCGGTGCTGGTCACGGTGGTGACGCTGTTCATGCTGCTCGCCGGGCTGTGGGCGCTGCTCAGCATTCCCATCCAGCTCACCCCCGACGTGGACACCCCCAAGGTCGCCATTCGCACCTATTGGCCCGGCGCAAGCCCTTACGAGATCGAGCGGGAGATCGTTCAGAAGCAGGAGGAGTTTCTGAACAGCATTCCCAATCTGGTGCGCATGCAAAGCGAGTCCCAGCCGGACCGCGCCAACATCACCCTTGAATTCGAGATCGGCACGGACATGAACGATGCGCTGCTGCGCATCGTCACCCAACTGAACCAGGTGCCTTCGTACCCGGAAAACGCCCTGCGCCCCACCATCAAACTCAGGGGCGCCAATTCCCGCGCCCTCATCTGGAACCAGATCCGTACCGCGGAAGGCAACCCCCGGCCCATCCGCACCTACAAGCAGTGGGTCGAGGACTACATAAAGCCCGAGATGGAGAAAATTCCGGGAATCGCGGAAGCCAGGGTCTACGGCGGCCGGGATGCGGAAGTGCACGTGGAGTTCGATCCGGTGAAACTGGCCCTGCACGGCATATCCCTGCGGCAGATCGCCGACCGGATTCGGGCGGAGGTGGGGGACATGTCCGGCGGCACCATCTCGGAAGGTAAGCGCGAGTATACCATCCGCTCCTTGAGCCCTTTCCGCACGCCGGAGGATTTGGGGGGGATGATCGTCAAGACCACCCCCTCCGGCTCGGTTTACCTGAGGGACCTGGCCCAGGTGAAGATCGGGTACAACGACCAAGGCTCCTCGGTGCTGGCCAAGGAGGGGGTGGCCATGGTGATGCCCATCTACAAGGAGCCCGGGGCCAACGTGCTGCAGATCACCGAGAACGTGAACCGCACCTTCGACCGGCTCAACGAGGGCATCCTGAAGTCCAACGGGCTAATCATGAAACGCCTTTCGGACCCGGCCTACTACATCAACTCCGCCATTGATCTGGTGCTGCAGAACATTTACGTGGGCGGGATCCTGGCCATGTTGGTGCTCTACCTGTTCCTGGGCAATCTGCGCTCGGCCCTGGTGGTCGGGTTCTCCATCCCGGTCAGCATTATCTGCACCTTCCTGTTCATGAAACTGCTGGGACGCAACATCAACGTGATCAGCCTGGCGGGGCTCGCCTTCGCGGTGGGAATGGTCATGGACGCAGCCATCGTGGTGTTGGAAAACATAGACAAATGGCGCGCCAGGGGGGTGCCCGTGTTCGAGGCGGTGATCGGGGCCACGCGCGAGGTCTACGGCGCCATCCTGGCCTCCAGCCTGACCACGGTGGCGGTGTTCCTGCCGGTGGTGTTCGTGCAGGACCAGGCCGGCCAGTTGTTCAAGGACATCGCGATCGCGATCTGCGTGGCGATTCTGCTCAGCTTCCTGGTGTCCACCACCCTCATTCCACCGGTCTACCGCTTTCTGTACGGCCAGTCGGGAAATCAGGAAGACCCCGCCCACAAGGTGAACGCCCTTACCAGGTATCTGAGCCGCTTCGGCGGATGGGCGGTGGATCGGCTGATGTGGCAATTGGGCTGGTTGCAGCAGCGCGTATGGCGGAAGTTGGCCGTGGTGGTGGGCAGCATCGCGTTGGCGTTGCTGATCGCCTATCAACTTACGCCGAAGCAGGAATATCTTCCTTCCGGCAACCGGAACCTGCTGATTAGTATTCTCTTTCCCCCGCCGGGTTACAGCCCGGAAGAGACCGAATCCATGGGCCAGGTCATCATTGACGATTTGTGGCCGGCCATGCGGGGAGAAGTGGAGGGCATCCCCAAGATCAAGCGGGTGTTCTTCGTCGGATTCGGCACCACCCTGATCCTGGGGGTCATTTCCGACGATCCGCAGCGGGCGAAGGAGTTGATCCCCTACATGAACGACGTGCTGGCCAAGGTGCCGGGCATGTTCTTCGTCACCTCCCAGACTTCCCTGTTCGGGCATGCCCTGGGCGCGGGCCGCTCCATAGACATGGAAATATACGGCAACGACATCACCCAGGTCGGGGCCGTGGCCGCCAGCCTGTTTCCGAAGGTGCGCAAGGCGATGCCCGGTGCGCGGGTGCGGCCCATTCCCTCCTTCGATTTTTCCAAGCCGGAATTGCGCATCACGCCCAACCTGGAACGGGCCGCTCAGGCGGGGCTGTCGGTGCGGGACCTGGGGCTGATCGTGGACGTGTATACGGACGGTCGCAAGATCACCGAGTTCACCATGCCCGACGGGCAGACGCTGGATTTGCGGCTGCTTTCAGGCAACGGCAGGCTGCGCAACGTGCAGGATTTTTCCGACCAGCCCCTGCTGGCGCCGAACAACCGCTACGTGTCCCTGGCCTCCGTGGCGGAAATCGTGGAGACGGTGGGGCCGGTGCAGATCAACCGCATCAACGAGGGCCGCGTGTTCACCCTGCGGGTCTCCCCGCCGCCGGATATATCCTTGGAGGAAGCGCTGGAGATCATGCAAACCCAGCTGGTGGCTCCGGCGCAAGAGGAGTTCGCCCAGGTGCCGGGTTTCCGCGTGTCCTTGAGCGGCACCGCAGAGGCCTTCACCAAGACCCGCAAGTCGCTGCAGACAGGGTTCATTCTGGCCATCGCCATCACCTTCCTGCTGCTGGTGATCCTGTTCGAGGACCTGCTTTCCCCACTCGTGATTATGGCCATGCTGCCCATCGCCGGCGCGGGCGGCCTGATCGGGCTGTGGCTCACCAACACCTTCATCAACGTGCAGGCCCTGGACATGCTGACCATGCTGGGCTTTCTGATGATGATCGGGATCGTGGTCAACAACCCCATCCTCATCATTGCCATGGCCCTGACCCTGATCCGCGAGGAGGGAAAGCCCCTCGCCGATGCGGTGCTGATCGCCGTGAAGGCGCGCGTGCGGCCGATCTTCATGACCACCCTCACCAGCGTGGGGGGGCTGATGCCGCTGGTGGTGTTTTCCGGGGCCGGCTCGGAGCTTTACCGCGGCCTGGGCAGCGCGGTGCTGGGAGGGCTGGTGCTGTCCACCATGGTGAACATGATTTTCGTGCCCTGCCTGTTTTCCCTCATTCAGGACACCCAGGGCCTTTTCCGGCGCAAGGCCTACGCCGAGCCCATGGAAGACCCCGCGCCCGGGCTTGCGGGAGGCCGCTGAGACTCCCCGGCCGTTGAGCCTCCGGGGCCGCTAATTCCAGGAGAGCCGGGAAGACAGGTTGTGGAAGAAGTAGTTTTCCTCGAAGAAGATCAGCTGCGCCCGCCGTTCGGAGCGGGTGAGCATGAGTTCCTCTCCCTCCTTCAGGCTCGCCACCTGGTTTCCATCCACCACCAGCAAAGCCTCCTGATTCGGCAGCAGGCTTTGCACGTGCAGCCGGATTTTGGCGTCCGGCGAAAGGATCAAGGCGCGGGATGAGAAATTGTACTCGTTGATGCCGTCCAGGATGAAGCAGTTCGCATCCGGCATCACCAGCGGGGCGCCGGTGGAAAGCAGGTAGCCCGTGCTTCCGGTCGGTGTGCCCAGGATGACCCCGTCCCCGCGGATCGTGCGGATTTTGGCGCCATTCACGAATACGTCCACGGAAATCATGCGCCCGGAAGAGCGGAGAAACACCTCGTTCACGGCGTGCACGGTTTTCCGCTGATAGTCGCAACGCAGCAGCAGCCTTTCGCTGAGAAGATAGTCGTTGTTCACCAGCCGCTCCATCAGCCGTGTCAGATCGTCCCGGTCGCCGGCGGTGAGGAAGCCCACCGTGCCGTAGTTGATGGCCAGCACCGGGCAGTTGGGCAGCATGTCCAACGCCTGCAAGACCGTGCCGTCCCCTCCCATGGCGATCACCAGGTCCAGCTTGCGCTTGGGCTTGTGCGTGTTGAGCACGACGAGCTTCGCGCCCAGCGGCTCGAACAGGGACTTCAGGTAGTGGAGGGGGTAGCTTTGCGTGGAGTCCCGCAACAACACACCGATGGTTTTGAACTTGATCAAGCGACGGACTCCGTGGTGAACGCTTGCGGAAGGCCGGAGCCGCGCGGATTTTACCGCTGGGCGCAGCCTCCTGCTGAAGAATATGCCGCAGGTCTGGGAAAGCTATGGCCGGGATGAGGAAACGGGCCTGACGCCGGGCGTTACGCCCGGGGCTAAGTCACCTTGGACTTGAACTCAAATATCTGATCCCGCAGTTCCCGCCAGATGTTGTGGGGAAAATCATCGGGCAGGGACTTCCAGCCCATGATCTCCAGCACGTATTCCCTCACCTTGGCCCGGGACATTCCGCGCATTTCCCACTTGCGGTAGATGTCTTCCTCGTTGGGAGAAAGGTTCTTGTTTTCCAGGGTCTTGCGGTAGAGGAATTTCACCGCGCTGTCCGGATAGTCGTGGATGAAATCCCAGATCGAGTCGTCCGTCACGCGGCCGTTGCCGTAAACGACGTCCTCATCCCCGGAATCGTCGAAGCGGGGGTCGGGCAGGTCCTCGATGTCAAACTTGCCGGGTTCGTTGGAGGTCAGCACTTCCTCGTCCACCGACCTGCCGGTCTCCGCGGACGGCGGCTGAGTCACGGGCGCGCCGTTCACCGCGTCGCCGCTCGCCTCAATTTCCGCCGTGGGCGGACTTTCGGCCGGCGGCTCCTCCCCTTCGGCCGGAGCCTCGGGCTCGGCCTGGGGCGCCGGGGCCGCTTGCGTTGCGGGGGCAGCCTGTGGCGCCGGGGCCGCTTGCGTTGCGGGGGCAGCCTGTGGCGCCGGGGCTGCGGGACGCCTTCTGGGTTGTGGCGGAAGCGCGGCTTGGGGTTGTGCGAAAGCGCCGCGGCGATCGGGCAGCAGCACCAGTAAAAACAGCAGAATCCCCGCGGCCAGGAAGGACAGGGTGAATATCAGGCCTTGCAGGTGGCTGTCGTAGCTGGGCTTGTCAAGGTAATGCATGCCGTAGCCCACGCCGTCACTGACCAGGTAACTGGCGCCGCTCATGCCGCTGATGAAAAACAGGGCTCCGACGATGAGGGCGGCGAGAAAGACGCCCAATACGATGATGTAGAATCTGATCGGTTGCATGCCTGACCTGGGTCTGTCGAGAGCGGAGTCCCATCCGCCCCATCAGGTATTACCGCGGGCGCGGCACATCCTTTTGAGGCGGCCGCGCCCGCTTGCATCCATGCCGGCTCGACGATTCACCAGCGGCTTGCGCCGGGCTGTCCATGTGAATCATAGCTGTAATTCCAACATCGGAATTTCAACCCGTAACTTGAGTCTCTTGCCTCTTGTTATCGCCTGATTCGCCTGGGATTTCAAGGGAGGTTGGCCCTCCTGCGGTGTTTCCGCCGGGGCCATCCGCAAGGCGGCTAGGCCTGCGCCTCCATCAGCCTGATTTCCGGCACGGCCAGGCTCCGTGTGCGCCTGCCTTCCTCCGTTTGGACGATACTCTGTCCACAGAGGTGAAGCAGTTCGGAAATGCGGTTCTTCTCGTCCCAGGAGCCGGACTCCTCGTAGACCTCTCCGAGCAGCCTGAGCGGCTCCAACGCTTCATGGATGTGGTGGCCGCGCATCAGCTTGGTCTGCAAATCCTCGAGCAGGGCCACCGCATCGGCCCGCTCGCCCAGCCGCACCATCGCTTCCGCGGCGGAATAGCGCAGTTGCAGGGCCTCGAGTTCGAGTCCTGCCCCTTCCAGCATCGCTTCCGCTTTGCGGAACAGACGGATCACGGCGATCAGGTCTTCGCGCTGCGCGGATATGCGGGCCTGTTGGGCCAGCACGTGCGCCAGCAGGGTCTTTTCATCCTGGGCCTCGGCGATGCCCGCGGCGAGGTTCAGATTCACCAGCGCCCGCTCCGGCCTGCCTTGCAGCGCCACGCTCTCGGCCAGGTGAGCCAACAGCAGGGCCTTGCCGTAGTGGTTGTCGCTCCGGGTGTAGCCCTCCATGACCTGTTCGAAAATGGCCTCGGCTTCCTCCTCCCATCCGGAGTGCATGAGGCCGTCGAGTTTGTTGTGCCTGGCATAGGTGAGCCAGGCCTCCTCCTTGTTCTCCGAAAATACGGCGATGGCCCGGTCGATATAATTGAGCCCCAGCTTGGGCGCGCCGTTACCGATCCAGCGGGCTCCGACCTTGCACCAGTTCTTGGCGGCGTCAACGGTTTCCTGTCCGATCATGGCGAGGCGCAGGTTGATGGTGAACCACAAGGTCTGACGAGTTACCCACAGCATAGCGCAAAACCGCGGCGCATGGGTAGTGCCGCGCGGACTCTGCACGCGCCCTGACGTGCGGCAGGGCTGCGGCGATTGACATTTGACCCCAATTTGGCAACGCTCCGAAGCTGTACAACCCATACAATCGCGGCGCCCCGTGCGGGCCCGCACGGCGGAAGGAAAGGAGGCGGGATGCGCTTGGGAATTCTTGCGGGCTATTCGGGAGCGCAGGTCACCCTGAACACCGAGTTGATTCAGGAGGCGGATCGCCTGGGATACTATGCCGTATGGACATCGGAGGCCTATGGCTCCGACGCGGTGGTGCCCCTGGCATGGATCGGCGCGCTGACCAGCAAAGTCAAGCTGGGCACGGCCATCATGCAGATTCCCGCGCGCACTCCGGCCAACGCGGCCATGACCGTCATGACGCTGGATCAACTCTCCGGCGGCCGGGCGCTGCTGGGCCTGGGGGTCTCGGGCCCGCAGGTGGTGGAGGGCTGGCACGGGGTGCCCTACGGCAAACCCCTGGGGCGCACCCGGGAATACGTGTCCATCATCCGCAAGATTCTGGCCCGCGAGGCGCCCCTGGAGCATGAAGGCACCCACTACAACGTGCCCTACAAGGGGCCCGACGCCACCGGGCTGGGCAAGCCCCTGAAGAGCATCACCCACGGCCGCAAGGATTTGCCCATCTACATCGCGGCCATCGGGCCGAAAAACACCGCCCTCACCGCCGAGATCGCGGACGGCATCCTGCCCATCTTCTTTTCGCCCGAGCGCTTCGCCATCTACGACGAGGCTCTCAAGGAGGGCTTTGCCCGCGCCGGCAACGGCAAGGGCTACGACAGCTTCGATATCGCGCCCAGCGTCACCGTGGTGCTGGGGGACGACGTGGATGCCTGCCGGGCCGCGGTCAAGCCCGCCCTGGCGCTTTACATCGGCGGCATGGGGGCCAAGGGCAAGAACTTCTACAACAATCTGGCCCGGCGCTACGGCTATGAGGAGGCGGCGGACACGCTGCAGGAACTCTACCTCTCCGGCAGAAGGGAGGAGGCCGTCGCGGCGGTGCCGGACGCGCTGGTGGACGAGGTGGCCCTCTGCGGTCCCCGCGAGCGCATCGCCGAGCGGCTCAGCCTTTGGCGGAGTGTGCCGGTGAACACCATGAACCTCAGCGGTGCCACGGTGGAATCCGCGCGCATGATGGCCGAGCTGGTGCTGTAAGGGCTTGAGGGCCGCGGCAATGCAACACCTCCCCTTCCGCGGGAAAGGACGCGCTCATGCAACTGGGTCTGCACGTCAGGTACTCCGGAGCGCAGGCGGCGCTGGACATTTCCATGATTCAGGAAGCCGAGGAACTGGGCTTTCATTCTGTCTGGACATCGGAGGCCTATGGCTCCGACGCGGTGTCCACCATCGCCTGGATCGGCGCCCACACCACGAACATCAAGCTGGGCACCGCCATCATGCAGATGCCGGGGCGCAGCCCGGCCATGACGGCCATGACGGCCATGACCCTGGACCATCTCTCCGGTGGGCGCTTCATCCTGGGGCTGGGCCTGTCCGGCCCGCAGGTCGCCGAGGGGTGGCATGGTCAGGCTTATGGCAAGCCCCTGGGAAAGACCCGGGAATATGTGTCCATGGTGCGCAAGATATTCGCCCGCGAGGAACCCCTGGTGCATGAAGGAAAGCATTACCAGGTGCCCTACCGGGGCGCGGACGCCACCGGGCTGGGCAAGCCCCTGAAAAGCATCATCCACGGGCGGAAGGATCTGCCCATCTACCTGGCTGCCATCGGGCCGAAAAACGTGGCGCTCACCGGTGAGATCGGGGACGGGCTGCACACCTCGTTCTTCTCGCCGGACAAGACGGAGATTTGGGAGAAACCGCTGCAGGAAGGATTCGCGCGGGCGGGCGGCGGCAAGGATCACTCCACCTTCGATCTTTCGGCGCGGGTGATCGTCGCCCTGGGCGACGATGTGGCGGAATGCCGCAATTCGGTCAAGCCGTACTTGGGGCTGTACATTGGCGGCATGGGGGCCAAGGGCAAGAACTTCTACAACGACCTCGCCTGCCGCTACGGCTACGAGGAGGCGGCGCGGAAAATTCAGGAGCTGTATCTGTCCGGACACCAGCAGGAGGCCATCGGCGCGGTGCCCGACGAGTTGGTGGACGAGGTGGCCCTGTGCGGTCCGCGGGAGCGAATCGAGGAGCGATTCAGCCGCTACAGGAACCTGCCCTACAAGAGCCTGAACATGTTCGCCACCACCAGGGAGGCCATGCGCTTGATGGCCGAATTGGCCTTGTAAGGAAACTGCAAGGTCCTATGAGGAACAGAAAGAATGCAGGGAGGGCGGCCGCCGCTTGGATCCGGCTGCGCCGGTTATGCGGGCGAGGTATTTGCGGGCGGAGCCCTTGCGAG
>CBDUSX010000061.1:0-13035 GCA_965369935.1 uncultured bacterium | reverse complement strand
ACAGGCCGGCCCCGCCGCTGCCCAGCACCAGCACGTCGGTTTCCAGAACTTCGTAGGGGGTGTCGGTCATGGGTGTTTCCGGCTAAAATTGTTCGCCTGAATATTTCACAAACTGTTTTCGGGGGAAGCAACGCGAGACTCGCAGTGTTGCAGCCTCCCTAAAAATTATTTATCGGGGTGCAGGGGCCATCGGCCCCTGGTGGGGGTGTGGGGGCAAAGCCCCCACTGCGTATTCACCTTATTCCTCATGAAATATACGGGCTAGGCCGGCGCCAGGATGCGCGGCACGAACACGAATGATGCCCCCAGCAGCACGGCGGCGCAGACCAGCATGACGCACCAGAACAGCGCCTTTTGCCTGTGGCTGAGGTCGAAGAAGTCCACCGCGATGATGCGCAGGCCGTTGAACATGTGAAAGGCCACGGCCAGCACCAGCAGATATTCCGTGGCGGCGATGAGCGGCCCGGCGTACCAGCCCAGGGCGGCGTCGAGGGCCTCCCGCCCGCCGCGGGCGGAATTAATAGTCACGATATGCGGCAGCAGGTAGATGGCCAGGGCCACCCCCGTGATGCGATGCAGGGCCCAGGATACCGAGCCCACGCTGACCTGCGGCAGCAGGTTGCGCCGCAGGGCGTTGGACACGGTGGCGATCAGGCTGTTCATGGGGCGCGCTCCTTCAGCCCAGCAGGGGGCGGATGCCGAAGTAGCCGTAGATGGCCAGCCCCAGCCCGCCGGCCCAGAACGCCAACCGTAGCGCCCGGCGCAACGCGGGGCGCGGGTTGTAGTCCAGCACGATGCCCCACAGCCCGTTGCCGGCGTGGTAGACCACCGCCGGGACGAAGAGCAGGTAATAGACCGTCCACATGCTGCCGTCCTGCAGACGGGCGGTGATGACCTCCCAATTCAGGCGGCCCGAGTCCACCACGTGCACCGTCCACAGGTGCACCCCCAGCGCATAGACCAGGAAGATGCCGCTCACCCGCTGCAGCAGCCAGCCCGCCATGGACTGCGGGCGCCCTTGCCGTTCAGCCCTCACGGCGCCCTCCGCGTAATTCCGCCCTCACAGCAACTCGTCCTCCCGGTTGGTGGTTTCCCCGAAGCGCCGCAGGACGGGCTCGGGCAGCCCTTCGTACAGCGCGGCCAGGCCCTTGTTGATCTCGCGGTTGGACAACTCGAACAGGCTGTTGCCTTCCGCGTCGCTCTCCACGATGAACGGCCCCATCTTGGCGCAGTCCAGCACCCACAGGGCCTGGGCGATGCCCAACTCCTCCAGCCAGTACACGCCCTTTACGCCGCTGATGCCGCGCCCGTAGGTGGCCCCCAGCCCGTAGCCGACGGTGGTCAGGTAGACGGCCTGCCGGGGCACGAAGGTCTTTTTGTAATCCGCGGCCGCCATGCCGCCCTTGCCGATGATCACCTTGACGCCGGTCTTCTCGAACCAGTCGGGCATCCACTTGCCGAAGCGGAAGGAGGCGGTGGCCGTGACCGCCCGCACGGCATAGCCTCCGCCCTCCAGGGGTGAGGCGGCGGGGGAGCAATGGAAGTTCACGTTGGAAAGCTCGCGGAAGGGCAAGGGCGGCTCGATGCCATCCGTCAGGTAGCGCTTGTACACTCCCTCCCGCCCGGTGAAGATGGGGCCGTCCAGGAACACCAGGTCGCCCAGTTGCAGCTCCCGCAGGGCCTCCACTTCCACGGGGCATTGCAGGTGCACCGTCTTCATCTTCACGTCGTCGAGTTTGGTTACAGCCATTCGTCTGTCCGTTGCATTTTCAATTTGCCGTCCACCGCACTTTTTTCATTCGATCCCCTCCCGGCGGTAGTAGGGGGTGAACCACTCCGGGTCGGAGCGGTAGGCGGCCTCCCCGTCCGGGGTGATGCGGGCGGTGGCCCGGCGCGAGGCGAAGCAGAAGGTGTGGATGGCCACGGGCATGCCGCCGGTGTGGGTGTAGGCGATCTCCACGTGCGCGGCCACCACCATGCTCGAGCCCACGAAGCCCATCGGCCCCATGCCGATGGAGTTGCCCAGCTTTTTCAACTCCTCTTCCAGGGCCGCGATTTCCGGTTCCGGGTTGCGGTCGCCCACGGGGCGCAGGCAGGCCGCTTCCTTGGCGATGCGCATGGTGGTGTCCTTGCAGCCGCCGATGCCCAGCCCCACCACCGCCGGCTGGCAGGCCATGCCCCGCCGCCCGAATTCCACCATGGTGTCCAGGAAGAATTTTTTGATGCCGGGAATGCCGTCGGCGGGAAAGAGCATGCGGTAGTCGGAGCCGAACAGCCCCCCCTTGTGGACGGTGGTGATGTCCAGCCAGTCCCCTTCCGGCTCGAAGGCGTAGGTGATTTCCGGGGCGTGCACCCCCAGGTTGTTGTCAAAGTCCTTGCGGGTCAGGGGATGCACGCGGTTGGGGCGCAGGGGGATGTCCCGCGTGGCGTCGGCGGTGGCCTTGCGCAGGGCGCGCTCCAGGGCCGCGAATCCACCCTCCAGCCGGCAGTCGTTGCCCATCCTCACGAAGAAGCGCGGCAGGCCCGTATCTCCGCACATGGGGCGCTGGTCCTGCTCCGCCGCGTCGTAGTTGCAGCAGATTTGTTCCAGCACGTATTTGGACAGGGGCCGGGTTTCTTCTTGCGCCATGTGGCCGATGGCCGCCTTGAAATCCTCGGGAATGCCGATGGCGGCCCGGGCCATCAACTCCCGCGCCACCACCTCGATGTGGGCCGGGGATATCCCGCCGGGCGGCGGCGGACCCTGGGGGGCGTCTCCCTGCGTGGATGCTTTAGAAGTAGCGGGTGAAGGCATGGGCGATCTCCCTGCGTTTCAGTTTCTGGATGGCTCGCGTGGGCGAGATGCCCATGGGGCAGGCATCCGTGCAGTTGAACTGGGTGTGGCAGCCCCACACGCCGCCGTGGGAGTTGAGGATGTCCAGGCGCTCGGCCCCCGCGCCGTCCCGGGAGTCGCGGATCAGTGCGTAGGCGCGGTTCAGCGCGGCGGGGCCAAGGTAAGCGCCGTTGGTGCCCACCAGGCTGCATGCGCCGAAGCAGTTGCCGCAGGTGATGCACTCCACGTGCTGGTTGATCTCCCGCCGCTCCGGTGAATCCTGGGGTATCACTGCGAAGCCTGCTTCCGCCGGCCTGGCGGGGACGAAGCGCGGAATCACCTTTTGCTGGTTTTCAAAAAAGGGCCGCATGTCCACCGCCAGATCGCGGATCACCGGATAGTTGGGCAGGGGCTCCAGGGTGATGACGTCCGTGCCGAGGCGCTCCACGGAAGTGCGGCAGGTCCAGCGGTTGCGCCCGTTGACCCGCATGGAGCAGGTGCCGCACATGCCCGCCCGGCAGGAATAGCGGAAGGCCAGCGAGGGCTCCTGGGTGTTCTGGATTTTTGCCACCGCGTCCAGCACGCTCATCCGGGGCTCGCGCGCCACCCGGAAGCTCTGAAAGCTCCCGGGCGCTTCCCCGCTGCCCCCGGAGCGCAGGATTCTTACGGTGATCGTACGGTCCATGTCCATCGTTTCCGGTGGATTGCTTCCTCATCAGCGGACACGCGCCCCACCGGACATCGCAGGATGTGCGGGCAGGGGGTTGCGGATTTGCTCTACCAACGGGGAAGGATAGCGGATCGGGAGGGGGGAAGCAAAAGGAGCGGCTTCGGGCGGGGAGATTTGCCCGGCCCCCGGCTCAAGCTTAGTCGCCGGCTGCCACGGAGCGCCGGCGCAAGCCCCCGACAGCGTCGGGCAGGGGCTGGTCCAGCACCGGGGTCCGCTCGGAGGGGGGGATCAATTCGGCGTAGGGGCCCATGCGTTGCTCGTACAGGTGCTGGTAATAGGCGGGCAGCGGCACCGGCTTGCCTTCGTGAAAGGCCAGGAAAGAGGGGTCCCCGGCCAGCATGGCGCGTATCCGCCGCAACTCGGTCAGGTCCCGCCGGTCGTCCAGGGAGCGGATGGTGTTGAGCATGCGGAAGAATGGATGCACCTTGCTCGCCAGGCGCTTGGCGATCATTTTCAGCGAGCCGATTTCCTCGTAAATCCCGATCAGGTGATCGTAGAATTCGACGGGATGGTAGTTCGTCAGGGTGGTGCACAGGTGATGCAGCGAGAAGTAAAAGGCGAACGGCATGGCCCGGAGAATCCTGCCGTTCTCCAGGTACTCGTCGAACAGCGGCGTGCCGCCAAGGGGGGTGACCAGATTCAGGGTGGGCCACACCGCCGGCGAGCGGCGGATGAACTCCTTGGTCAAGTCCACCGGTTCGGGCCCGGCGTCCGCGTCGGTGCCGAAGACGAAATTGGCCTGCAGGCCGGGTACGTATTCCCGCATCACGTCGAAATGTTCGATCACCTGCTCCATTTTCGCGTACCCCTGCTTGCCCCCCACGCCGGCTTTTTTGGAAAAGTCCATCCACGATTCCACGCCCGGCGCGGCGAACACGCAATTGGTGTCGCGCAGGCGCTTCAGGCGGGAGACTTTCAGGATGGAAAGGGAGCTTTCCATCACATAGTGGTTGCGCCGTCCTTCCGGAATCCTTTCGATGACGTCCATGGTTTCTTCAAAGCGCACGGCGAAGTTGGGGTCGTGGTAGGCGATCATCACCTTGGGCAGTTTTTCCGACATGTAGCGCAGGTCGGCCTCGAACTGATCGGTGGGCAGGGCATAGAACTTCGCGTTCCAGTCAATGCAGAAGCTGCAGTCATAAGGGCAGCCGACAGATGACAGCATGGGGACGAGCGTGGTCCAGGTGCGCCTGCCGCGGTCGAACACGGAGGCCTTGATCTCCGGCATGCGCTCTTCCACGGTGGGAAATTCCTTCAGCGGCCGGCCGCTGCCGATGATCGCGGGCGTCGTGAACTGCCCCGACAGGATGTCGCCGATCAGGGCTTTGTCACAATCAAGCACCACCAAGTCATAGTAGCGCAGGCTGTCCACGGGATAGGACTTGGCGTGGGCGCCGCCGATGACCGTCAGTACGCCTTCCTTGCGGTAAAGCGTGGCCAGGGCATAGGCCAGCGCGCTGGAGCGGGAAAAGGTGGCCACGAAGACCACATCCAGATCGTCAGGGAGCAGAGATTTGGGATCGTCCTGGCCGTAATAGGTGGCGTAGAAGACCTGATGACCGAACTGGCGGCACCACACCGATACGGTCTGCGGCATGATGCTGATGTATTGCTTGACCAAATAGGTGGCGTACATGTGGCTCAGCCAGCCATTGGTGCGCTGGTCCGTGAGCAATTCGAGTACGCCGACGCGCAGGGTACGCCGCGATCTGTGCCGGGATGCGGGCATCCCGGCCGCACCGATAATTTTCGCCAAGGTCTTTCTCCGCTGCACTGGCGATATGGAAAGAAACCATCCGTGCCGGTGCGTTAAGCACTCAAGTTAGCCCATGCAATGGGGGAAGCATAGCCAAAAAATTACTCCCCGCGCCGAGCCTAACGCGCACGATTTGATTTGAAGTTGTCAGCCCGCCTGCTTTCATATCATACTGAACGGCCGGGGGGCGGGGCGGTCCCTGCCTTTGACGCCGCTCCGGCCGCCGCGTAGGGAGGAGCTCCCGGCCGCGGCCTTCTTTTGCTCAAATGATACTCGTTGGAGGAACATGGAACTCGTTGATTTTCAGTTGGATGCGCCCGCCGGGCGGGGGCGCTTCGAGGATTGTCTGCTCAGGGAAGGCACGAGGGAGTTGCGGCGCGGCGGGGTGAAGGTGCTGCAAATCAACGTGGGCAAACTTTGCAACCAGGCTTGCAAGCACTGTCACGTGGAGGCGGGCCCCCGGCGCACGGAAGTGATGAGCTGGGAAGTGATGGAGCGGCTGCTCGATTTGGCTGCCCATCCGGCCATCGAAACCGTCGACATCACCGGCGGCGCCCCGGAGATGAACCCCCATTTTCGGGAGTTTGTAACCCGGCTTTCCGCGCTCGGCAAGGAACTCATCGTCCGCTGCAACCTGACCATCGTGGAAGAGCCGGGCTTTGAGTGGCTGCCGGAATTTTACGCGGCGCGGCGGATAAGCCTGATTTGCAGCCTGCCCTGCTACGGCCCGGAGAACGTGGCCAAACAAAGGGGTGCCGGGGTGTTCGAGAAGAGCATCAGTGCCATGCGCAAGCTCAACCGGGTGGGCTACGGCATGGAGCCCCGGCGCAGGGGCCTGGTGCTGGACCTGGTGTTCAATCCCGTGGGAGACAGCCTGCCTCCGGATCAGGAGGCGCTGGAGACCGCCTACCGGCGGGAGCTGGGGCGAAACCATGGCGTGCGCTTCAACAACCTGTACACCCTGGCCAACCTGCCCGTGGGGCGGTTCAGGCAGTTCCTGCGGCGCCAGGGCAGGCTGGGGTCCTACCTGAACTTGCTGGAAGACGCCTTCAATGCTGCCACCTTGGAACACTTGATGTGCCGCAATACCCTCAGCGTCGGCTGGGACGGCAGGGTTTACGATTGCGATTTCAACCAGATGCTGGAAATGGAAATCGCAGGGGGTGGCCTGTCCGTGCTCGACCCGGAATTTAAGCTGGAGCGGCTGCACGGGGCGGCCATCGAAACCGGGGAGCATTGCCTGGGCTGCACCGCCGGTTCGGGCAGCAGTTGCGGCGGGGCCCTCACCGCCTAGGTGCGCCGTCTTCCCTTCCTCCCGCCTGATCCGCCGCGGCGGGCGTCTTCAATCTCTCCGCCGCGGCACCGCGGAGCCTGGGTACTTGAACCCGCATGGAATCTCACGCCATGAAGCTGTCCATCATCGTGCCCGTGCTGGACGAGGCCGCCGTGATCGGCGCAGCCCTGCAGCGGCTGAAGGAGCAGGCCCCGGACGCGGAAATCCTGGTGGTGGACGGCGGCTCCAGCGACGGCACCGCGGAACTGGCTCGAGGCCGCTGCCGGGTGCTGCAAGGCGCCCGCGGGCGCGCGCTCCAGCTCAACCTGGGCGCCCGCGAGGCCCGGGGGGAGTGGCTGCTGTTCCTGCATGTGGACACGTCCCTGCCGGCGGATTTCGGGCGGGCCGTCGCCGCGGCCCGGGAGGGGGGGTATGAGGCCGGCGTGTTCCGCCTGCGCATCGTGGGGCGTCATCCCCTGCTGCCGCTGCTGAGCCTGGGGGCCAATCTGCGCACCCGCCTGCGCGGCATCTTCCTGGGCGATCAGGGGCTGTTCATCCGCAAGGCCCTCTTCGACCGGTTGGGCGGATTCCCGGCGCTGCCCCTGCTGGAGGACTATGCCTTTTCCCTGCTGCTGAAGCGGCAGGGCATTCCCTGCTACGCGTCTCCCCTCAAGGTGGAAACCTCCGGGCGGCGCTGGGACGCCCAGGGATTTTTCAGCACCTGGTGGCGGTTCCGCCGCATTTTTCATCACTACCGTCTTCACGGCGCGGCCGAGCAGCCCGCCGCAGAATACGAGCACGTCCGCTAGCAGGGTGAGCGATGGGCTCAGTTGACCTGATCCTGTTCAGCCGGGCGCCGGTGGCCGGGAAGAGCAAGACCCGCCTGGCCGCCGCCCTGGGCGCCGAGGCGGCCAGGGACTTTCACGTGTGCTGCCTCAAGGACCTCATCGCCGCCTGCGGGCGCTTCAAACGCCTGGCCGCAAAGGGCGGGGCGGGGCGGGTGCGCTGCCACCTGTTCGTCACCCCGCCGGACTCCGGGGAGTTGTTCGCGGCGGTGGGGGTGACCTGGCCCAGGCATTTCCGGGTGCATCCCCAGCGTGGCAGGGGGCTCGGGAAGCGCATGGCCAATGCCATGTCTTCGGTGATGGATGGGTCTTCGGTGATGCAGTCTTCCGTGATGAATGGGTGCTGCGTGAAAGACGGACCGCAAGGCGCCGCCCGCACCCTGCTGGTGGGCTCGGATCTGCCCCTGCTGGATGAGCGCCAACTGGCGGAAGCCCTGGCCGCCCTGGATGACTCGGCCGGCTTGACCGGTGCGGACGTGGTGTTCGGCCCCACCGAAGACGGCGGCTATTACCTGGTGGGTATGAAGCGGCCCCATCCGGAGCTCTTCGCGCTCGAGGGCTGGGGCGGGAGCAGCGTGCTGGAAGCCTCCCTGGCCCGGGCCGCCGGGCTGGGCCTGAGCGCCCGGTTGATAAGCCCCCTGCCGGACGTGGACGAGGTTGGCGATCTGGAGCGCGTGCGCGCCCACCCCCTGTTCTCCGAACTAAGCAGACGGCGCGCCGTGCGCTTTATCGCCGCCCTGCCCGCGGAGGCCCCGCCCCGCGGGTGACGGGACGCCTATGCCTCTTCGCCCGGGGGAGCGGGCTTTTTTCCGGAAAGCAGCAGGGCCGGGACGACGGCGGTGATGGTGAAAATCGCGCACATGATGAACAGGTTCTTGAACGCCTGGGACACCGCGGCCCGGCCCAGGTAGCGCCCGAAGGCCGCCCTGGCCGCGGGCTCGGCCTCGAGGGAGGAGAATCCCAGGGACATGCCCTGGCGGATCAGCTCTTCCGGCAGGGCCTGGCGGGCGATGGGGCTGCGGCCCAGGTAGTCCTTTTGAATGATGGTCTGCCGGTGCAGCAGGGTGCCCAGAATGGAAATGGCGAAAGCGCCCCCGCCGCGCTGGCAGATGTTGAGCATCCAGGAGGCGTGGCCCGTGTCCTCGTTGCTCACCGCGTTCATGCCGATGGTGATGAGCGGGGTCATGACCAAAGCGATGCCCATGCCCTGAAACAGCTGGGGATACAGGATCAGCCAGCGCTCCGAAAGAAAGTCCACGCTTTCATAGAGGTAAAGGAAGTAGGCCATGAAGACGATGCCGATCAGGGTCGGCCATTTCCCTCCGTAGCGGTCGGTGAGCCACCCGGCAAAGGGGCTGGTGCAGGCCATGATGATCGAGCCGGGCATCAACATCAATCCGATCTCGATGCTGTCGCGGCCCTGCACCTGATGGAGAAAGATGGGCAGCAGGAACACGCCGCCGAACAGGCCCAGGGAGCGGTACATCGTCAAAAACAGGGCCAGGGTAAAATCCGGAATGCGGAACAGCCGCAAGGGCACGATAGGATGCTCCGCGTCCCACTCCACCACGATGAACAGCACGAGCGACATCACCGAAAAGGCGAAACCCAGCAATATGATGCCCGAGTCCCAGCCCTCCTCCTGCCCGTAGGTGACCACCAGGAAGGAGGACACCAGAAACGCCGCCAGCGCGGAATAGCCCTTCCAGTCGAATGGCTGGGGCTCCTCGTCCCGCACCCTGCTCAGCACGGTCACGGCCAGCAGCACCGCCAGTGTTCCCACCACTATGCTGACGGTAAAGATGGAGCGCCAGGCGAAATACTCGATCATGATGCCGCCCGTGGTGGGCCCCAGGGAAGGCGCGGTCATCATGCCGATGGTCCAGATGCCGAAGGCCCGCCCGCGCAGGTGGGGCGGAAACGCGCGGGTGAGGATGGCGATGCTGGCCGGCTGCACGATTCCGGCCCCCAGACCCTGCACGATGCGCGAGAAAATCAGGGTGTCCAGCGTCCAGGAGAAGACGCTCATGACGGCGCCGGCGGTGAACACGCACAACGCGGCGATGTACAGATTGCCGTAGCCGAAGCGCCTGCCCAGCCAGCCGGAGAGGGGCATGGAGACCGCGGCGGCGATCATGAAGCCGGATGTCACCCACTTCACCTCCTCCACGTTGGAGCCGAAGGAGACCACGATGTAGGGCAGGGCTACGGTGAGGATGGTGGTGTCCAGCACGGAAAGAAAAGTCCCGACCATCACCACCACCAGCACGGCCTTGGGATTGGGCGCGGATGTGGGCAACGCCTCTGTCATCTCCTCCTCGGGATTCGGTTTCGCCGCTAAGGTATCGGTGCGGAGTCTGAAAAAACGGTGACAGGATAATCCGCAGCGTCAGAATAAAACAGGCGCGGCAAAATTAAAACCGCGGGCCGTGGGCTATCGGCGCCTGTCCCGCGCCTGCGTACCGAAGCGGTTGATCAGCACCGCCGGGACGGCCGCGGTCAGGGTCACCACGGCGGCCATGAAGAACACGTTCTGGAAAGCCAGGGTGGTGGCGGCCCTGCCTATCTTCCGCCCGAACAGGGCCATCACGGCGGGCTGCACCTCAGAGGATGAGTAGCCCATGGTGATTCCCAGATGTCTCAGCCAGCGCGGCACCTCTTGTCCGGAGGCCATGGCCGAGCCGCCCAGGCGGCTCTTCTGGATGATGACCTGCCGGTGCAGGATGGTGCTCAATATGGAAATGGCGAAGGCCCCGCTGCCCCGCTGGCTCAGGTTGAGCATCCAGGAGGCATAGCCGGTGTCCTCCCGCGCCACCGCGTTCATGCCGGTGGTGACCACCGGCGTCATCACCATGGCGATGCCCAGCCCCCGGAAAAACTGGGGGTAAAGCACCTGCCAGGTGCTGGAGGCCTCGTCCAGGCTGCGGTGCAGGTACAAGGACAGGGCGATGCTGAGCACGCCGGCCAAGGCCGGCCAGCGCCCGCCATAGATATCCGTAAGCCAACCGGCGACGGGGCTGGAGAGCGCCATCACGATGGAGCCGGGCATCATCATCAGGCCCACTTCCAGCGGCTCCCGCCCCTGCACCTGCATCAGGAAGATGGGCAGCAGGAACACCGCGCCGAACAGGCCCAGGGAGCGGTACACCGTCAAAAACAGGGCCAGGGAAAAATCCGGAATGCGGAACAGCCGCAAGGGCACGATGGGATGCTCCGCGTCCCACTCGATCACTACGAACAGCAGCAGGGCGGTCACCGCGGTGGTGGCGCCCAGCAGGATGATCCGTGAAGTCCATCCCTCCTCCTGGCCATAGGAGACGGTCAACAGCCCGGCGACCAGAAAAGTGGCCAGGGCCAGATAGCCCCGCCAGTCGAAGGGCGTCGAGTCTTCCTCCTTCTCCCGGCTCAGCACCGTGGCGGTGAAGCCGAAAACCAGTATGCCGATGCTCAGGCTCATGTAGAAGATGGCGCGCCAGTGGAACAACTCAATCAGCAACCCGCCCACCGTGGGGCCCAGGGTGGGTGCGGTCATCACGCCGATCGCCCAGATGCCGAAAACCCGCCCCCGGATTTCCGGGGGAAAGGTGCGCGTGAGGATGACGATGCTGGTGGGTTGGATCACGCCCGCCCCCAGCCCCTGGATGACGCGGGAGACGATGAGGTGATCCAGGCTGAAGGAAAACGCGCTGGAACACGCACCGGCGGTGAATACGGCCAGTGCCCCCAGGTACAAGGTGCCATAGCCCAGCCGCTTGCCCAGCCAGCCGCTGAGGGGCATGGAAACAGCCGCGGCGATCATGAAGCCCGTGCTGACCCACTTCACCTCCTCCACGTTGGAGCCGAAGGAGGTCATGATGTGGGGCAGCCCCACGTTCATGATCGTGGTGTCCAGGATGGACATGAAGGTGCCCACCATGACGACGACCAACAGCAGCCAGCGGTTGACGACGGGCGTGGGAAGCGTTTCGGTCATTACTCTTTCACGCGGATCCACACCTCAACGTTCAATCCGGGATACATGGGAGGATGGTTGTTGTCGGCCCACTCGATGCGCACGGGTACGCGCTGGGTAACCTTGATGAAGCTCCCGCTGGTGGAGGTGGTGGACAGGATGGAAAAGCGCGACAGGGTCGCGGAGTACTTGGGGCCCACCCGGCCCTTCCAGGAAGGCTGGCTGCCCAGCAGGTCGCCGGGGTAGGCATCCACCTCGATTTCCACCGACTGCCCTTCTTGCACCCTCTCGAATTCCCCTTCCTCCAGGTTGGCCACCACCCAGGTTTTGCCGGTCTCCACGATCTGCATCAGCCCCTGGCCGTCCTCCACGAATTCGCCCGGGTCCACCATGCGCCTGGCCACCACGCCGTCAATGGGCGAGCGGATGGTCAAATCGGCCAGGTCGGCCTCCACGTCGGCCAGCTTGGCCCGGGCCAGGTCGACCTCCGCTTCCGCCTGGGCGATCTCCTCTACGCGCGCGCCGGCCAGCAGGAGTTCCAGCCGCTTGCGGCTCAACTCCAGTTCCACCCGGCCCAGCGCCACCTGGGCGCGTTGCTGCTCCAGCTCCTGGGCGGAGATGGCCCGGATTTTGGCCAGGCCCAACATGCGCTTGAGCAGGTCGCTCCGCCGATCCAGCTCCACCTGGTGCATCCGGATTTCCACGTTGCCGATGCGGATTTCCTCCACGCGGGGTCCGGTGAGCAACACGTCCAACTTGGCCCGGACGTTGGCCACCTCGGCCTTGGTCTGGCTCATGCGGATTCGCATCTGGTTGCGGGTCAGCTGCACCAGAACCTGCCCCTGCTTGACTTTGTCGCCCTCATGGATGGGCACGCTTCCCACGCGGCCCGGCAGACGGGATGAGACCGAGACGATGCGCGAGTCCACGTAGGCGTCGTCGGTGTAGACGACGTCCTCCAGCCAGACCACCCAGTAGGCGCCATACCCCAGCAGCGCCGCCAGCGCGGCCAGCAGCACCAGGGCCATCCGCATGCGGCGGCCCCGGTACATGCGGGGCAGGGGGAGCTTGGGTTTGCTCTCCGGGGGGCTTTCCGCAGGCTTGGGTACCTGCTGTAGCTCTGACTGGGCGGGAGCTTCGCTGGTCTCGGACTCGGGTTCGGGCTCGACTTTTTCAGGACGCATGTTCCTGACTCTCCAAAGCGAAGGGCGAAAATAATTTCAACAGTTCCGGCCGCACGCGCCGGTTCCGCCGGCGGCCCCACTGTGATACCCCCCGCCCCTCAACCAACGGAATTCAAACGGCCATCCAGATTTTTAGCACAATCCGGGCCTGGTTGTCTTGTTTGCCCGCGATTTTCGTCGGGGCAGGTGTAAATTGAATTTCTTTATTCCGGGTCAAACACTCTACTTGAGACAGCCGTGATGGCGCGGGCGTCCCCGCCCGCCTTGCGTGGGCCGTGGCAGAGAAGGGTGCCATGGTCAAGCTTTGCTTGTCCGTGCCTTTCGCGCTTCTTCCCAAACACGGACAATCAAGATTGTCCATGCCACCCATATGCTCCGGTCAGCCCTCCCCGAGGGGCTGGCCGTCCATGCCGCCGGAGGGCAGGCCCAGGTGGAGCATGATGGTGGGCGCGATATCCATCGGCGTGGTGGGCCCCTCCACGC
>CBDUSX010000060.1:0-13091 GCA_965369935.1 uncultured bacterium | reverse complement strand
GTGCCCAGGTCAATGCCGATGATGGTCTCTTCGGGTTCCATGAATGACCGTCAGCCTTTTTAAGACTTCGAAAATTTCCGAAAGATTCCGTGAGATTCCGAGGGACGCCCCTCGGCGATCAGACCAGCCGATCCAGCAGACGGCTTAGGTACTTTTCGCAATTGAGGTTGGTCTGGATGTCCTGCAGCGCCTCTCCCGCCGCGCCGTTCTGCGCGTGGGCGAACAAACCCTCCCGCTCGCCCCGCACCTTGGCCAGGCGTCCCTCCACCTGTGCGCGCAGGGCTGCCAGGGCCGCCTCGTCCTCTTGCTCCTTTAGCACATCCACTTCCTCCTGCAGGGCGAACATATCACCCAGGAAGCCCGAGGGCAGGCGGTTGGTGTCGAGTTCTCCATCTGCCGCGAGCAGGCCCAGCAGGTAGGCGGAACGCTCCGCGTCGGAGCGCAGAACGCGGTAGCCCTCGTTCACCTCCGCCGAGAGGCGCTGGGAACGGGCCTGCTCATCCTTGCCGGCCGTGGTGAAAAAGTCGGGATGGGTTTCCAGGCTCAGCCGCTCGTAAGCGGCATCCAGTTCCGCCAGGTCAATCGCGTGGCCTTGGGGCAGGCCGAACAGTTCAAAGTAGTTTCCGCCAGTGGTCATGGCTATCGGTTGCGGCATTGGGGGGAGCGGCATGGGGGGAGCGGCCGATCCGGATTGGCGCCGGCCGCGCCTTTGCATCCTGCCCCCCAGGAAGAGCGGGCCTTAGTCCGCCGCGCTTTCTACCTTGCCGGCTTTCTGCTTGTAGTCATTGATGGCCGCCTTGATGGCATCTTCGGCCAGCACCGAGCAATGAATTTTCACCGGCGGCAGGGAAAGCTCCTTCACGATGTCCGTGTTGCGGATCTTCAGGCCGTCCCCGACCGTTGTCCCTTTCAGCCATTCGGTGGCCAGGCTGGAACTGGCGATGGCGCTGCCGCAGCCGAAGGTCTTGAACTTCGCGTCAACGATCACGTCGTTCTCCACCTTGATTTGCAGCTTCATCACGTCGCCGCATTCCGGCGCGCCCACCATGCCGGTGCCCACGGTCTCGTCGCTCTTGTCCAGGCTGCCCACGTTGCGGGGCTCGTTGTAATGGTCAATCACCTTGTCGCTGTAGGCCATGACGTCGCTCCTCTGTCCCAGTTAGCCGTGTGCCCGTATTCGCCCCGCCGTGGCGGGGCCTACCCCATTTACGATTTCAGTCTACTTTTCCGGCTTGATCCTCCGGCTTATTCTTTCCCTCGAGGGCTCCGGGCGCCCGTCCGGTGGGCGATTCCCGCGGGGCAGGTTTTCCCGAAGCCGGTTCCACACCTCCCTACTGTGCGTTCCAGTTGATGGTGGAAGGATCAATCCCTTCCTGAGCCATCTCGTAAAGCGGGGACATTTCCCTCAGGCGGCTCACCGCCTCCACCACCCGGAGGATCACGTAGTCCACCTCCTCATCCGTATTGAAGCGCCCCACCCCGAAGCGGATGGAGGAATGGGCCAGATCGTCGCCCACCCCAAGGGCCCGCAGCACGTAAGACGGCTCCAGGCTGGCCGAGGTGCAGGCGGAGCCGGAAGACACCGCAATGTCGTTCAGCCCCATCAGCAGGCTTTCGCCCTCCACGTAGGCGAAGCTCAGGTTCACGTTGCCAGGGTGGCGCTCGCTGGGGTGGCCGTTCAGATAGACGTAGTCCACCTCTCGGGAGATACCCTGGTGCAGGCGCTCGCGCAGGGCGAGCAGCATTTCCCGCTCCTTGGGGCCTTCTTCCAGCGCCAACTCCGCCGCCTTGCCGAAGCCCACGATGCCCGGCACGTTGAGGGTGCCCGAACGCATGCCACGCTCGTGGCCTCCGCCGTAGATGGTGGGCGTCAACCGCACGCGGGGCTTGCGCCGGCGCACGTAGAGGGCCCCCACGCCCTTGGGCCCGTAAATTTTGTGGGCGGTGAAGGAGGCCACATCAATGTTCATCTCCTCCACGTCCAGGTCCATGTGGCCCACGCCCTGGGTGGCGTCACAATGAAAAAGCACGCCCTTCTCCCGCGTGATTCCGCCGATCTCCTTCAGCGGATGCAGGGTGCCGATCTCGTTGTTCGCGGCCATCAGTGAGACCAGGATGGTCTTGTCCGTGATGGCGTCGGAAAGCTGATCGAGGTCAATGGAGCCGTGCTTGTCCACCGGCAGGAAAGTCACCTCGAAACCCTTTTGCTCCAGCATGTGGGCGGTGTCCAGGATGGCCTTGTGTTCCGTCACGCAGGTGATGAGGTGGTTGCCCTTTTCCCTATAGAACTCCGCCACGCCGGTCAGGGCCAGATTGTCCGATTCCGTGGCGCCGCTGGTGATGATGATTTCCCGCGCATCCGCCCCCACCAGCGCGGCCATCTGGGCGCGCGCCTTTTCCACCGCCTCTTCCGCCTCCCAGCCGAAGGCGTGGTTGCGGCTGGCGGCATTGCCGAAGGTTTCGCCGAAAAACGGCAGCATGGCCTCCAGCACGCGGGGGTCCACCCGCGTGGTGGCGTGGTTATCCATATAGATTGGTGTTTTCATCGCTCGAGGGTCCGAATTGAAATGATTCCGGCGGCAATCCTACGATCTCAGCCAGATTGAGGCGGCCCATGAAATTGTGAAACTGCTGGTGCACCACCTGGATCGGGTCATGGGTGGGGCAGATGCGGGTGAACCGGCAGCTTTCGCCATCCGCCACGCAGTCCACCAGACTGAACGGCCCCTCCAGGGCCTCGACGATTTCGGCCAGGGAAATTTCCCGCGCCGGACGGGCCAGCTCGTAGCCACCCTGCACGCCCCGCCGCGAGACAAGCACCCCGTCGGCGGCCAGCGCCTTGAGGATGTTGGCCACCATCGGCTGCGGCAGGTCATAGCGGGCCGCCATTTCCCGCGCGCTCGCCGGCGCGGGCTCGGCGCACATCCGGCTGAGCAGGATCAGCCCGTAATCAATCTTCTTGGACAGTTTCAGCATCCCAGCCTCGCTTTCCGCCTCAGGGGCCCCATTCAGCGCCTCCGCGCCCGCATTCCGGTCAGGTCATTAAAGCGTACTAAATTGGTACTACTTGAGCGCGCTATATATGTCAAATTAAAACGTATATGCCCTCGCCGGGCCTGCAAATTCATGCGGCAATCGGCCACGGAGAATCAGTACTGAATTGGTACTGATTAAAGGGTAGGCCCGCCAACAAAGCTTGTCAACCGTTTGAAGTCAGGCTTGGGAAATGGAAAGGCGGGCCTGCCGGGCCAACTCGTCGCAGCGTTCGTTTTCCGGATGGCCGGTATGACCCCTGATCCACGACCAACTCACACGCCGCGTTTCCACCAGTCCGTCCAGTTCGCGCCACAGGCCCTGGTTCAACACCGGCTTGCCGTCAGCCTTGCGCCAGCCCTTGCGCTTCCAGGCGTGGATCCATTTGGTGATACCGTCCTTCAGATACTGGCTGTCCGTGATCACCTCCACTTCCGCGCCGGGCGGGGTGAGGCGCAGGGCTGCGATGGCCGCGGTCATTTCCATCATGTTGTTGGTGCTGTAGGGCTCGCCGCCACTCAACTCCTCGCGCTCTCCGCCTACCTCCAGGATGGCTCCCCAGCCCCCGTCGCCGGGATTGGGCGCGCAGGAGCCGTCGCTCCAGATGCGGATGCGCTCTCCCGCGGCGGCAGATATTCCTTGCGGCTCCGCCGCTGGGGCGGCCCGCGTCTCTATCGCTGCGGTGGCGCGGGGGGCCTCCAGGGCGCGCTCCCACTCGTCCAGGGCGCGGGCCATGCGCCCGGCGAGCCCCGCTGGCAGAGCGGCGTCCCGGGCGAGCCTTGTGGCCAGTGCCCGCAGGCGGCGGGCAAGTTCTTTGTCAGTTCCGTGTTTGCCGATACCGTGCTTGTCGATGTTGCGGGAGGTCATGGCGGCGCGGAATAGGACGTTGGCGGGGCCGTTAACGAGGCCACCGGACATCTTATACGCCGCGGGCCGGGCAAAGGCCAGGGGGCTGCGGGGCGCCGCGGAATTTCCCAGTGAATCAAAGGGGCGCCTTCCTCGGCGGAGGCCTTATCTTCTGTCCGTGCGGATGGGGAAGATCGGTATGTCGAAGGCGATAAAGAATAAGGTCACACGCACCACCGGCACATCGTCGGGACCGCCTGACCCCTGTTCATTGAATTCGCGCCCCGCGGGAGAGTACGCGGCGCCGAAGCCCCCTACCAGTCCCGTCCGTTTCGCCAGGGTAAAGTGATAATACACCCCTATCGACACCAGATTCTTGGGGTCCTCGCCGGGCTGGTCCTCCACAGTGCCGGTTTCCGGGTCCCTTCCTTGCCGGAAGGACAACAAATTCCCCAGGTCGAACAGGGAAAGAAACAAACCGTGGGAACCTGTCTTCGCCCCGGTCGGCCGCGTCCAGTCGAAGCCGATCGGTGCAAAAACACCGTGATAGAAAGCGAACCTCGGTTCGGCAACGCGCACCAACCGCTCGCCGCCAGCCGCGTAACCGACGAAGGCGTTGATACCAATGTAATTGGAATCGAGCTTGAGACGCCATGCCCCCACCGGTGCCGCGGCCCGGTCCAGCACCTTGGTCACGTCTTCGGCGCTCTCCGCCGCAGCCAAGTCGAACATGATGGGCAGATAACGTTTGAGCCGCTCCACCTCTTTGTTACTACTACTACTGTGCTCGGCAAGCTGCTCACTGAATTTGAGCAGCGCTTCCTGAAATTTCTTTTCCGAGATCAGGATCACCAGTTCATTGGCCATATCCAGGTTTCTGCGAAAATGCTTGTAGCCCTCTGTCGCCTTGGCGTTGCCGGAAATCGCGTCGAAGCTGTTCAGCACGGAAATGGAGAGCGCACTGTATTCGATGATAGCCACCACCGTGCGGATGCTGCCCGAGGTCTTGTCCAGCAAATCCTCGACGCGCTTGGCCTCCCCGATCAAGCGGCGGATTTTTAGCTTGTATGCCACGAACTTGTCACGGGCCTCGGATACCTTCAGCAGATTTTTCGCGATATCAAGGTTGAACTTGATATCATTAATATCGATTCCAAATTCCGCCAGGAGGATTTTGGCGGCGGCCCTCCCCGAACTATCAGTTCTTTTCCACTTGACGACCACCTGCAACGATTCCGTCGAAAGCCTTGGCACACCTTCCAGGATACGGCGAACGAGTTCTTGATTTTTCCCATCCGCGATCAACTTGCAGTCGGAGAACCCAGTTTCGAGCAAGGTCTTCACCGGATCATATTTTGGCTGCACCACGACCCGGCAGAATTCAACCAGCATTTCTTCCGAATCAATCCCCTTGTCTTTGTCCCGCTCCGCATCCGCGGCCAGCACCTGAAAAGTCTGATACAATTCCCCGAACAGACCGAACAGGATCAAGCCGCAGAAGGGGCTATTCCTTTTTGTTGGGTCGTCGGCGGCCCATTCGCATTCATCCTGGTTGGTTTTATCGTCCGCGAACCCGGCGATCAGTACTGCGGGTTTTTGACCTGAGCGCAATTTCTCGTTTAGTTTCTCCAGGATTTTGAAGCCCATCGTCCACCCTTGTACCCGGTTGACTTTCTCCAACTGTTCGAGCAGGTTCACCGGAATTTCGTGGACGTCCTGGCGCAGGGCGGCCACGAGACTGGCGTAGGAGGAGTAGACGGCGTCCTGGCCGAATTGTTTGTAGAAGCCACAGAACTTGGGAAAATAAGGGTTTTCTATTTTTTTTTCTTCGCCGTTGTCTTCGGGCTTCTCGCAAACGCCGCGGGCCAGACCGTCCAGGAAGAGCCGCTCCGCCTCGGATTCAAAACGCTGCTTGAGGAAATCGGCCGTGCCCTTGGCCAGCTTGGCCGCCGTTTCGGCCTGACCCCGGGCGGGCGCTTCCCACACGAAGAGGAGGGTGACAAGGACCAGCGTAGCCAATCCGGCCAGCCTCGCCGGACGCCTCAGCATCGGCGCAAATCCCTGATGCATGACTCCCCCTTTTTTCCTTCAACCAGAATTACTAATTAAAGGATTGTACGTTGTTTCTCCCAGCAATTCCAATTAAGTGTTCCAAATTACGATCTTCCCAGGGCTGGTTTGACTTTCCCCGGCGGCCCTCGTAGGAATTGTCTTTGATTTTGGGAGAGGCCTTTGGGCTCCCGTAGTTCAACTGGATAAAACAAAGCATTCCTAATGCTTAGTTCTGGGTTCGAGTCCCGGCGGGAGCACTCCCTGTCCGTTTACCGAAATTCATCAAGAGGTGCGCAATGCATAAATTCAATCCGGGAGATCCCTTTCCCGCTCTCAGCGGGGAATCGGTCAACCACGGCACGGTAAATTTACCGGACGACATCCCCGCCGGTCAGTACGCCGTGGTGCTGGCCTACCGGGCCAACTGGTGAAGCCACTGCAATCGGCAGTTCGCCGATTTTCAGGCCAACATCGCGGAAATCGAAGCCCTGGAGACGCCGGTGTATGCCCTGTCCACCGACACCAGGGAAGAGGCCCAGGCCACCGTGGACAAGCATCAGGTGAAATTTCCCGTGCTCTACGGCATGGACGGCCCCAAGACCGCGGAGATGCTGGGCTCCTACTACGAGGAGAAACGCAACATCATCCAGCCCACCGGCTTTATCCTGACTCCGGACAAGACGATCCTGAGCGTCACCACCACCAGCGGTCCGGTGGGACGCCTTTCGGCGACGGACGTTATATTGATCGTGGGAGCCTACAAGAAGATGGCCGCCGGATAGGAGGGATCAGGGCGGTGGCGCCCCGCCGCTCCTGGCAGTGCTCCGCCCGCGGCCTCACGCCCGTTTCGACCGGATGCCCATGCGTTTCATACCCAACAGCGAGCCGGTGCGGAGGGCCATGCTGGCCGAGCTCGGCCTGTCCAGCCTGGAGGAGTTGTTCTCCTCCATCCCCGCCCGGGCCCGGCTGGGCCGGGAACTCGCCATTCCGCCCGGCATGGCCGAGGAGGATCAACTGGCCCTGTTCGAGGCGCTGGCGGCCAAAAACGAGGGCTCCGGCTGCGCCTCCTTCCTGGGGGGCGGCAGTTACTCCCACTTCATTCCCCTGGCGGGCGACAGCCTGGTGCAGCGCGGCGAGTTCCTGACGGCGTACACCCCCTATCAGCCGGAGGTGAGCCAGGGCACCCTGCAGGCGATCTTCGAATTTCAGACGTTCATCACCCTGCTCACGGGCATGGAGGTGGCCAACGCCTCGGTCTACGACGGCGCCAGCGCCGCGGCGGAAGCGGTGCTGATGGCCGATCGCCTGCAGCGCGGCCGCGGCCGGGTCATCCTGGCGGCCTCCCTGCATCCCTTCTACCGGCAGGTGGTGGACACCTACACCGCCAACCTGGGGCTGACCCTGGAGGATGCGCCCCTCGACCCGGCCAGCGGAAGGGTGGACGCCAAGGCCCTGGCCGCCATGCTGGACGGGGAGGTGACCTGCGTGGTGGTGCAGCAGCCCAACTTCTTCGGCGTGGTGGAAGACCTGGAAGGGCTGGCCGCACCCGTCAAGGCGGCAGGGGCGTTGCTGGTGACCGTGGTCACCGAGGCCCTGAGCATGGCCCTGCTCAAGCCCCCCGGCGCCTGCGGCGCGGACATCGTGGCCGGGGAGGCCCAGAGCTTCGGGGTGCCCACCTATTTCGGCGGGCCCTACCTGGGCTTCATGGCCACCCGGGACGCCCACAAACGCCAGCTTCCGGGCCGCATCGCCGGGCAAACCGTGGACAGCGAGGGCCGGCGGGGGTTCGTGCTCACCCTGGCCACGCGCGAGCAGCACATCCGGCGGGAGAAGGCGACGAGCAACATCTGCACCAACCAGAATCTGGTGATGCTGAGCGCCCTGATCTACCTGACCCTGATGGGCAGGGAGGGGCTGAAGGAAGTGGCGGCGCAGAACGTCTCCGCCCTGGCCTATTTCCTGGAGCAGCTAAACGGGCTGCCCGGCTATGCCCTGCTCTATGACGGCCCGCGCTTCAACGAGGCCGCCCTGACCTGCCCCCGTCCGGCGCGGGAGGTGGTGGCCGCCTGCGTGGAGCGGGGCGTCGTGCCGGGGATTGACCTGGGGCGTCTCGAGGCGGCCCGCGAAAACCAGTTGCTGCTGGCCTTGACGGAAACGGCGGACCGGGCGGGCATTGACGCGCTCGTGGCCGCCCTGCGGGAGGCGGGAGCATGAGCGCGCGCGCCAGGGGCTACTTCCACGAGGAGCCGCTCAGCTTCGAAACCCCGGAGACGGGGCAGATGGGCGTCAAGCTGCGCACGCCGGACGTGCCCCAGGTGGCGCCGGAGCAGGCCATGGCCGGGGCGGCGCTGCGCACGGACGCCCTGCGGGAGTTGCCGCAACTTTCCGAGTTCGAGGCCGTCCGCCACTTCACCCGGCTTTCCAATCTCAACATGTCCATTGACGCGGCGATGTATCCGCTGGGCTCGTGCACCATGAAGTACAACCCGCGCATCAACGAGGTGACCGCGAGGCGGCCCGGCTTTTCCGCGGCCCACCCCTTCATGCCCGACGAGTTGGTGCAGGGCACCCTGGAAGTATTCCACCGGCTGCAGGAGGCGCTGACCGAGATCACCGGATTTCCCGGCGTCTCCCTCCAGCCCGCCGCGGGAGCGCAGGGGGAGTTGACCGGGGTGCTGCTGATCCGCGCCGCCCTGGCCGCGCGGGGAGAGCGCCGCAGGTTTCTGCTGGTGCTCGACAGCGCCCACGGCACCAACCCGGCCAGCGCCGCCCTGGCGGGGTTCGAAGTGCGGGAGGTGAAGAGCGATGCGCAAGGCTGCGTGGACCTGGCCCATCTGCGCGCCCAGATGGACGAGCAGGTGGCGGGGCTGATGCTGACCAACCCCAACACCCTGGGCATCTTCGACCCGCGCATCTTCGAGATCGCCGATGCGGTGCACGAGCAGGGCGGCTATATCTATTGCGACGGCGCCAACATGAACGCCCAGGTGGGCATCGCCCGCCCGGCGGACTTCGGCATGGACGTGCTGCACCTGAACCTGCACAAGACCTTCTCCACCCCCCATGGCGGCGGGGGGCCGGGGGCGGGGCCGTGCCTGTGCACCGAGGAACTGCGCCCCTACCTGCCCGTGCCGCGGGTGGAAAAGGAAGGAGAGCGCTACCGGCTGGACTGGGACGCAACCCAGGCGGTGGGCAAGGTCTCCACCTTCTACGGCAACACGGGGATTCTCGTGCGCGCCCTGTCCTACGTGCTGGCCATGGGGGGCGACGGGCTGAAGGAAATGTCCGAGACCGCCGTGCTCAACGCCAACTACCTGCGCCACAAGCTGCGCGGCCACTTGGCCCTGGCCACCGAAGCCCCCACCCTGCACGAGGTGGTGTTTTCCGACGCGGGGCTGGCCGAGCACGGCGGCATCACCACCACGGACGTAGCCAAGCGGCTGATCGACTACGGCTTTCATCCACCCACGGTCTACTTCCCGCTCACGGTGCACGGGGCGCTGATGATCGAACCCACGGAATCCGAGCCCCGGGCCGAGTTGGACCGGTTCGTTGCCGCCATCGAGGCCATCCTGGCCGAGGGGGACGAAAACCCCGAGCTGGTGAAGACCGCCCCCCACCTGGCCCCGCGGAGCCGGCTGGACGAGACCGGCGCGGCCCGCAACCCCGTGCTGCGCTGGACGCCGCGGGGCGCTCCGTCCGCCAAGTAGGGCCATAAGACCGAGGGCCGCACGACCGCGGGAAGCGCGGGGTTGATCGCGGCCTCGTTATTCAAAAAGCCGATCGCTCTTTCCTGCTTTTTTCCCTGCTTTCTTCTCTGTTCTTTGCTGGGGGCAAGCCATGAACCGCATCAAACAACGCATCCACGAGTTGCTGGAGCCGGGGGAAGCCGGCGACTGGAGCAGCCGCGCCGTGGACCTGGCGCTGATGGTCCTGATCGTGGCCAACGTGGCCGTGGCCATCCTGGAGACCGTGCCCACCGCCAAGGCCTATCAGGAGCCCCTGTGGTGGTTCGAGGTGGTGTCCGTGGCGATTTTCAGCGTGGAATACGTGCTGCGCATCTGGAGTTGGACGGCCTCCGGGGCCAGCCCCTTGCTGGGCCGGCTGCGCTACATGGGCCATCCCATGTTGCTGATAGACCTGATCGCCATCCTGCCCTTCTACCTGGTGTTCCTGGGGCTGGACCTGCGCATGGCGCGGCTGTTCCGGCTGGTGCGCTTTTTGCGGGTGGCCAAGCTGAGCCGCTACAGCTCGGCCATGCAGATGCTGGGGCGGGCCATCTCGCACTCCAAGGCGGAGTTGCTGATGGCGCTGCTGCTGGCCAGCTTCGCCCTGGTGCTGTCGGCCACCATGATCTATTACGCCGAACACGGCGCGCAGCCCAAGGTGTTCACCAGCATTCCCGCATCCTTCTGGTGGGCGGTGACCACCCTGACCACCGTGGGTTACGGGGACGCCTACCCGGTGACCCTGCTGGGGAAAATATTCGGGGGGCTCTCCCAGATCATCGGCGTGGGGCTGTTCGCCCTGCCCACGGGCATCCTGGCCTCGGCCTTCGGCGAGGAAATGCGCGTCCAGCGGAACGCCGGCTCCTCGCATACCTGCCCCCACTGTGGCGAGAAAATCGGAGAATAGACCGCGGCTCAAAAATACCTGTACGCCGCGCCCTTCGAGACACTCGCTACGCTCGTTCCTCAGGAACGCGGCCCTGCTTCTCCGCTCAGGCCACGGCCTGCAAAGCCCGATTCCCTGAGGAAGGCTCCGAAGGAGCCTGTCTCGAAGGGTCGGGCTTGATCCCAATTTTTCATTTTTGAGACCGCTTGCGGGCCACGGCTCCGGCTCAGTCGCTCCTGAAATGCCAGCGGGGGCGGCGGCTGCGGCGGCGCCCGGATTTGCCGGCGGATTTGTCCAAATCCGGTTTCACCTTTTCATCCAAGTAGTCGAGCAGTCTGTTGCGCCAGGGGCTGCCCTCGCCGCTGAAGATGGCCATATGCCCCAGTTGGGGAATGGCCCAGAGGGTCTTGTCCTTGCCGGGAAAGGCATCGAAGAGCTGCTTGCCCGCCTCGAAGGGTACGGTCTGGTCCGCCTCGCCGTGCACGACCAGCAGGGGCAATTGGGCCAATTCGGGCAGGGCGTCCTCCGGAGACATGTGGTCGGTGAAGAAGAAGTAAGCCACCGGATACTGGAAGGGCCAGAGAAACCAGGTGTCGTCCATGATCAGCCGCACCACTTCCGTGTAGGAGGCGAAGCCGCCTTCCACCACCAGCGCCCGCACGCCCCGCGTGCCGGCGCGGGCCAGGGCGTTCACCGCCAGCGCGCCCCCCAGGCTCTGGCCGTAGACGATGAGGCGGGAGGCGTCCACGTCCCCGCGGCCGCGGGCATAGTTGATGGCGGCCACGCCGTCCGCGATGGCCCCCTCGCGGGAGACAGAGCCCTCCGAGGCGCCGTAGCCCCGGTAGTCGAAGAGCAGCACCGAATAGCCCGCCGGGGGAAGCCAGCGCACGGCATAGATGTGGTTGGAAATGTTGGCGGCGTTGCCGTGAAAGTGGATCACGGTGCCCAGCACCGGCTCCCGGCCCGGCAGGAACCAGCCGCTGATCCGGGTGCCGTCCGCGCTCTTGAACTCGACCTCCTCGTGCCAGAGATCGAACTCGTCCGGCGTGAAGTAACGCCGGTTGTCCGGCTGGAAGAAGGTGCCGTTGCATCCGCCCAGCCACAACGCGGCCGCCAGCGCCATCAGGTAAATTCGGATGGGGGCGCGCTTCATGTCCACTCGCGGCGGTTTCGTAGCAATTTTTCGTGGCAATGGGCCCGCGGGGTTCAATAACCTCCCGCACCCTGCGCAACTTCCCTATTAAGAACGTCCCTGCCGAATCTTCCCTGGGAAAGCCGTGTCTAAAAATAATAGCCCAGCCCCACCTTTCCTTCACGGTAGTCGTTCTGCCAGGCAAAATCGAGGTTCAGCTCCAGATCGGAGGTCAGGCTGAAGCGCTGGCGGAACTCGGCTTTTTCCACATTGCCCCGCTCGCCTTCGCCAAATTCGGTGCTGCTGCCCAGCAGGGCGGCGCGCCAGGCGTCGGTGAAGTCCACCATCACTCCCAGGCTCGCGCCCAGCCCGGCTCGGAAGCCCTTGTCCAGATCGTCGTCCAAATCCAGGCTCAACTCCACCAGGCCGAAATAGGTTTCGCGGGTGAATATTTGCGATTGCAGGGCCAGGCCGATCCCCCCGTTGAAGCGCAGGGGAACGCAGCCTCCGCAGGCGCCGTCCCGCACACGGCGCCAGGCCGCGCTGAGTTTCCAGGCGGGGCGCTTGACCAGGTTCGTCAGGGGCACGAGGGAGACCACGTCCGCCAGGGTGAATTCCTCCAGCAGGGTGCGCGAGCCCTGCTCCTCATGGCGCAGGCGCAGGGCCAGCACGTTGATCTGGGAGTTTTCCGCGTAGCCCGCATCTCTCGACATGAGCCGGTGAAGTGCCGGCTGCCAGGACAGCTCCTGAAAGGCCTCGTCGTCGTTGGCCCGCCCCGCCGCGAGGCTCCAGCGGCGGGAGCGGTGGCCGCGATCCGGGGGTTCGCGCTCCGGCCCGGGGGGCACCCGCGGCGGCTGCGCGGTCAGTTGGCTGCGGCGCAGCAGCAATGCGCGCAGCCTGCCTTTCCGTTCCAGGTCTTCAGGCTCCTGGGCCCCGGCGATTCTGAATTGGTAAAGGTCCGCCGCGGCATCCATCACCAGCGCCTGACGCGGCCCGGCGAGCCGCCCGAATTCCGGCGATTCGGCATTGTCCGGACTGACGAGGAGGCTTCGGACGAGGTCTTCTTCCTCCCCGTTCAGGCGGGCCAGTTTTTGCCGCAGTTGCTGGCCGCGGGAGGGGCGGTAGGTTACCTTCACACCCACACCCGCCTGCTCCAGCACGGCGCGCACGGTGTCCGCGGGCATGGTCCATGCCTGGAAATGATCCCGCAGACGCAGTTCCGGGTTGGCCACTTCCAGCAGGGAAAGCAGATGGTAGGAGCAGTTCTCGTCCACAAAATAATAGTCGAAATAGGTGCTCCCCATTTCCCAGACATGGCGCACCATCCGCATTATCTGATCCGGCCGGAGGCTCAGTTCGTACTCCCACATGTCCCGGCTTTCGATGTCGCCGTATTCCTTCAGCTTGAGATAAT
>CBDUSX010000059.1:0-13218 GCA_965369935.1 uncultured bacterium | reverse complement strand
CCGCTTTGGCGCATCATAGACCAGGGGCGGCAAAATGGGAATTGGGCGCGGGAGGCAAAGCCGTAGCGTAGATAGCAGGCGCCGCTGCTCGAAGGTGGCGCGGCTGCCGCGCGGCTTTTTCTGTGCCGTTGATTTTCCGGAAGGTTGCTATCGGGCCCTGTCTTTTTCCAGGAAGGAGCGGCAGCCCGGAGGCAGTTCCATAGCGGGATCGGACAGCAGGCGGAACACCAGCTCGCGCAGGGAGACGCGGGTGCGGCCGGCAATCTGGCTCGGATGGAGCAAGGCCCGCCGCGCCAGACCGCTCCCGCCGTTCCAGTGGTAATTGGTCAGCCAGACGGGAATGGTGGCGTGGGAAGACAGCGGCCCGCCCCCGCCCGGAAGGGCAAGGGCGAGCACTTCCGTGCCGCCGGAAGCGATGCGCGCCCGCAGCCCTCCGGGATAGAGCACCGCCGAGTAGCGGGTCCGCAGGCCGCCCTTCCGGCGCGCGAAGGGACCCAGCAACAACGCCACCTGCCGCACATTGAGGCGGGCCAGGACGAGCATGTTTCCATAGCGCATCCAGCGGTGCAGGTGGGCGCGGCGCAGGGGGGCGCCGAGTTCCGCCGGCCGCGGCGGCACGAACCGCCACATCATGGGCAGCAGGGAAGCCGCGGCCCGCCCAAGCTCAGGCGCTCCGTCCGCGGGGGCGCTCAACGTACCCGGCGCCAGGCGCGAGGCGGCCTGATGGGAAAGCTCCCCCGCGCAGCGGTGGAAGGCGATTTTATCCGGGAAGGAGGAAAACCGCACGCCGGTGGCCTCCGCCAGCCAGACGCGCGTCGCGGCCAGTTCCGGCTCCACCTCCGCCAGCAGGGCGGGCGCGGGCCTGATGGCGGCACGGCGGGTTTCGCGCCGCACGGCCACCGTTTGCCAGCGGCCCCCCACGCCGCGCAGCATCAGGCGCGCCACGGCCAGCCCTTCCCCCCGCGCTCCCGGCTGCACCACCGGCACGGCATAAGCGGAATTTCCGTTGCGGGAGCGGCGCGGGCTGAGCCGGTGGGCGTGACCGCTGACGATCAGGTCGAACCCGGCCCTGCCCTCCGCGATCAGGCCCGCGGCGTTGGGCAGGGGCAGCCCGTGGCGCAGGGCCACGGCACGGTCGTACCATCCGTCGAGGCCGCTGTGAAAGAGCCCGATCACCACGTCGGCGCGCTCCACCTCCCGCAGCACGGGCAGCCAGCGCCGCGCCGCCCCGGCCATGTCCTGAACGCGCAGCCCGGCCAGATGCTTGCGGTCCAACCAAATCGCCACGCCCGGGGTGATCAGCCCCAGCACGGCGACCCGCACGCCGCCGCGTTCGATGATGCGGTAAGGGGGCAGCAGGGTTTCCCGCTCCGGGTGCCGCACGTTGGCCGAGAGCCAGGGAAATTCCGATTGTCCCACCCAGCGCGCCAGCGCCGTGCGGCCTGCTTCCAGGTCGTGATTGCCCAAGGCCATGGCGTCATAACCCAGCCGGTTCATGAGCCGCAGGATGGGCGGCGGGGCCGGGCCTGCCCCGCGGGCCGGGAGAGACATTTCCGGAAGGAACCTAGCCGGAAGAGACAGATTGGGCGCGCCCCGCAGGGTGTCTCCCGCATCGAGCAGGATCAGGTCCGGCGTCTCGGCGCGCAACTCCGCGATCAGCGGCGCCAGATGGGCCAGGCCGCCCGGCCGCCCCTTGGGATACAGGGTGGCCGAGGTGATCCAGCCGTGCAGGTCGGAGGTGGCCACCACCACGATTTCCCGGCGCTCGCCCTCCCGCGGCCGGTTGGGCGGGCGCTGGCGCACGCGCCAGCCCTTCAGCAGGGGCGCCGCGGCATTCGGAGGCGCGGCGGCATGCTCCCCTCCGCCCCCAGCGGCCCCGGCGGGCGCATCGCCGCATGCGGCCAGGACGAGCAGCAGCCCGGCCAGCAGAATCGCCCGCAAGGTGCGATTGCCTCCCTGCGTGGGCGCGCGCATTTCGAATTTCCTTGCCACCGCGCTTCCAAGACCCTAGAATTTTTGTCCGTTCAATGCCCACCGCGCAACCGCGGGCACCGTCATGGTTCCGCCGCGCCGCCGGGCAAGTGGCTCCGGCTGGAACAAGCTCCCGTAGTTAAACTGGATATAACGGCGGATTCCGATTCCGTTGTTCCGGGTTCGAGTCCTGGCGGGAGCATAACTCCATGCGGGGAAACCTGCCAGAATTGATCCGCGGCGAACAGCCCCGGGGATTTCATGACCGGCCGGCACTCGATCGGGCCCCTGCAAAATCAATCTTCTCGAACAGGATACGGGCCCGGCAATCCATTGAAACAATCGGGGAGGGGAAATGAAAATGCGCAAACTGGCGGATTCCCCGACCGGATTTGCCGGTATCCGATGTGGCCTTTTCCTGCTCCTGCTGGGTTTCCTGGCCCTTGCAGCCGCGGGGTGCGACCCGCGGGACAGCCGGGAAGCGATCGGCGGTTCTGCCGACTGGCAAATCCATCAGGCCGGGTGGAAGGAGCCGGAACTGATCGAGCGGGTTCAGGGAAGAATTCATTTCCACTCCCTGGCCGTGGATTTCCAGGGAAGGGCAATCGCCCTGTGGGAACGCGACGACAAGTTCGGGCAAGACAGCCTGTGGGCCAGTCATTACCGGCCAAACGGGTCATGGAGCCCTCCCGAACTGATTGAATTGGCGGTCGGGCGTTCCAGCGTCCCCGCTCTGGCCTTCGACGGCAAAGGCAACGCGGTTGCCATATGGGAACAAAACGACAACCATCCGACCGGCATCTGGAGCAATCGCTACACCCCCGAAAATGGCTGGGGACTGGCCGTACAGGTCGAGTTCAGCCAAGAAAATGCGTATGAACCCAAAATCGGCTTCTCCGCCGATGGCAAGGTATTGGCTGTCTGGGCGCAAAGGAAAGGCCGGCGGATCGGCATTTGGGCCAACCTGTATACCCGGAAAGCGGGCTGGAGCAGGCCCAGCCAGATCGATGCGCCGCCCGGCGACTCGGGAAATGTACAGTTGGCCTCGGCGGAAAACGGCAACGCGGTTGCCGTATGGGAACAGAACCAGCCCGGAAGGGTGAAGGCCATTTTTGCCAATCAATTCGCGCCAGGTAAGGGATGGGGGCGGGCCAGGCTGATCGGAGACGGCCGCGAAGAGGCAATTAAGCCGCGCGTCGCCCAGGATGGGGAGGGAAACGCAATTGCTGTGTGGGAACAGGAGGTACACGGCGAGGAGAGCGTATGGGCCAACCGGTTTACGGTAGGGGAGGGTTGGGAGCGGCCGTTGATAATCGAGCAAGCGCACCACGAGGGATATGCCCCCGAGATTGCCATCCATTCGTCCGGAAACGCCATTGCGGTCTGGACCAGGGAGGTGTCCGGACGGGAATTCGTCTGGGCCGCCCTGTATACGGTGGGGCTGGGGTGGCAACCCCCGCAACGCATCCAGACCGTGGATGCGGAGTATGCCTACCTGCCCAATGTCGCATTCAACCGGGCCGGCGATGCCCTGGCCGCCTGGTATCAGATTGACGCTGTGCACAACAATGTATGGGTCAGCCGGTATTCCCGTGATAAGGGCTGGGGAAAGGCCGAGCGGATTGAAAACCGGACCAGCGTGGTCTTCAGGCCGCTGGTCACCGCCGATCCCACCGGTGGATTCGTCGTGTTTTGGAAGATGATCGATGGAATGAATCCGGCCAATTCAATTCACAGCTTGTGGGCCAGGAGATTGCGGTAGTCCGCCGCGCCGCAAACCAGTGCAAAAGCGGGGCAGGGCATGGAGTGGGATTAAGAGCGGCCGGTGGAGAGCACGGGCCGGTTAACGATCGAGGACTTCCCGGACGCTGGCGAAGAGCTCGTTGGGGGAATAGGGCTTTTGAATCAGCCGCAGGCCGTTGCAGGTAAGAAACTCGGTATCTTCGGGATCGGGCGAGTAGCCTGAACTGAACAGGATGGGCACGCCGGAGCCGAATTCACGGATTTGCTCGAATACTTCCCGCCCGCGCAACGCGGGCATTACCATATCCAGAATGACCAAGTCTATCCGATCCGAATTTTCCTTGAAGACCGAAAGGGCCTCCTGCCCGTCCATGGCCGCCAGCACCCGGTAGCCCTTGCTTTCCAGCGACCTGGACAAAATGCTCAACACCTCGTCCTCGTCTTCGGCCACGAGAATGGTTTCATTTCCTCCCGTGACCTCGGAAACGGCGGATACCTCCTCGCTTTCCTCTTTTGCATCCACTTGCGGAAGATAGATTTTGAACGTGCTTCCGACTCCAGGCTCGCTGACCACCTCCATCTGCCCGCTGTGCTGGCGTACGATGCCGTAGGCCGTCGCCAATCCCAGGCCGGTGCCCTCGCCCACGCCCTTGGTGGTAAAAAACGGCTCGAACACGTGCTCGAGAATATCCGGCGGCATGCCGATCCCGTTGTCCTGCAATGACACCATGGCGTAATCTCCCGGTTGCTCCCAGCCATGGCTGTCGCAGAATTCCTGCTCCGCGCGGAAGTTCTTCGTTTCGATGGTCAGCCGGCCGCCATTGGGCATCGCATCGCGGGCGTTGACGCACAGATTTAGGATGGCCTGCTCGATCATACCGGGGTCTACCCGCACTTGATGCAAATCGTCATCGTGCCTGCGCTCCAGTTCGATTTCCTCCCCGATCACCCGGCCCACCAAATTCATCAAATTGGCGGTCAACTCGTTGAGATTTACGGTTCTTGGCTGAATCACGGCCTTGCGGCTGTACGCCAGCAACTGCCTGGTCAGGCTGGCGGTGCGCTCGCCGGCTCTGAGAATGCTGGCCAGAAACTCCGACACCCTCTCCGGGTCGTCGAGGCTGGCCTTGGCGATGTGGGCGCTGTTGATAATGATCTGGAGCGTGTTGTTGAAGTCGTGGGCGATTCCTCCGGCCAGTTGGCCCACCGCCTCGAATTTCTGCGCCTCGCGCAACTGTTGTTCGATTTTTCTGCGCTCGGTGATGTCCCGTACGATGGCGACGAAGCGGGGCGCCTCCCCCTGCGGAGCTACGTATTGCAGGAAGACTTCCACGGGAATGTCGGTGCCGTCCTTGGCGCGGTGCAGGGTCTGGAAGGTATGGGAAGCCATTTCCCCGGAGAGCAGGGGCGCGTGCATCTCCCGGAAGGTTTGCTCGTCAAACTCCGGCTTGATGTCCAGGGGCGTCATGTTCAGCATTTCCTGCTCTGTATAGCCCACGTGCTCCGCCGCACCCCGATTGACATAGAAGAACTGCAAGGTCCGTGGATCGAACATGAACACGCAGTCAATCGTCATGTCGAGAGTGGTCTTGAACCGGCGCAGCTCTTCTTCGGACTTTTTCCGCTCGGTGATGTCCTCCCGCACGCCCACGATTCCAACGATTTCTCCGGCATCGTCACGCAGGGGCGCCTTGTAGATTCGCCGCCAACGAACCTCGCCATCCGGGAAGGTGAAGGTTTCCTCCGGAATATTGATCTGTTCCCCATGCTCCAGCACCCTCCGGTCGGAGGCTTCCACCCGCGTGAATTCCTCCTCGGTGCCGAAGCCCGTGTCACGGGAGGTTTTATTGAGCAGGGAGGCGGGTTCCTGCCCGACGTACTCGGCGAAGGCCTGGTTTACAAGGATGTACCGTCCTTCCCGGTCTTTCACGCACAAACCGATGGGGACGGTTTCCAGCACCGTCTGCAGCAGCCGCTGACTGGCGCGCAACTCCTCTTCGGACTTTTTCCGCTCGGTAATGTCTTCGGAGACACCCACAAAGCCCACCACATTGCCCCGCTCGTCCTTGAGGGGAAGCTTGACCGCCCGGCGGATTTTCTCCTCCCCGCCCGGCACGGTAACGACGAATTCGGGTATCTCCACCCGTTTGCCGGTCTCTATCACCTCCCGGTCGGTTTTGAAGAACTCCCGCTGCTCCGCCGGCGTGCGAATCCCCAGTTCGTCGCCGGTGACGCCCACAAAATCCTCCGGAGTCAGTCGGTGCAGCTCGGCCAAAGCATGGTTGGCGATCATAAACCGGCCTTCCCGGTCCTTGACGTACAGGGCGTGGGGAATGGTGTCGAATACCGTCTGCAGCAGCCGCTGCTGACCCCGCAATTCCTGCCGGTTGGTTTCCAGGGCGCGGGTCATGTAGTTGAACAGCCAGGTAAGCAGGCCCGCGCCGACAATGACGGTCAACAGGGCAAAGCCGAAGGTCAGCAGCCCCGCCTTTACGAAGGGCGCACGAATTTCCGCAAGGTCGATTTTTGCCACAAGGCCCAAGTTCAACTCAGCCACGGGCTCGTGGGCCGCAAGAACTGTCTCGCCCCTGTAATCAAGGCCCACCAGAAGGCCGGAGCGCCCCAGCAGCGCCTGACGCATGGGTTCGGCCAGGTGTGAATCCAGTGGAACGGGCTTTGGATTGTCGAGATCGAAGTGCCTGTGGCTCAACAGGAAGACGATGTGGTCTCCCGAGCGGCGGGCAAGCACGAATTCCCCCGTGTCGCCGAAGCCCCTGAAATTCTTGTGCGCGTCGATTATTTGGGAAAGGGTGGCCTGCTCGGTGCCATCGGGGTAGTTTCCGCTGTATTCCGCATCGAACCGCGCAACGGATTCTATGATTCTGGCCCTGCTCTTCGCGGTTTCGACCAGCCTTTCTTCCGCCTGTCCTACCGCCACATGGTAAAGAAACACGGTGGTCGTCCCGCCAACCAGCATGACGATGGCGGCGACAACCAGGATCACCAGAATGAATCTTTGCCGTGTCTGCATGGTGTTTGAGCCGATGAGCGGCGACACCCTGTCCCGGCGGAAGAAGCCGGTTGGTAAATTCGTGCCGTTGCGTATCTGTCAGGACAGGGAGCCGCCCGCAATTGCTGAAAACACAGTGTAATTTCATATACGAATCAACGTTCAGGATTGTTCAATCGGTAATTCGGCGAAAAAACGACGCAAATCCGGTTGCCGGGGTCTGGAATTGTGATCCGCTCCCGAATTGTACGCGGCCGAACCCGCGGTTTCGCGGCCTGCCGGGGAGCGGTGAGAGGCAGACCACGGAGGACGCTTCCGGGGAGACATTCCGGCCCGGCCGCCGCCCCGCAAGGACGAGCCAAGCGCTCCCCCTGTGCTCCTTCGTGACGCATCGCCCCGCCACGGGAACGAACCAACCGGGGCGGATTTTCGTTCGCTTAATATATTATATAAAGGAATTTTCCCATACCTCTCCAAAAGAAACTTCATCAAATTTCCAACTGACCGTTGTGTGGGACAAGCGGCGGGGGTGGCGTGCGGCTTGGCCGCAAGCCCGAAGGATGCGACATGAATACGGCTGATTCCAGGCAGACCAAGGCCCAACTGATCGCCGAGTTGACAATGCTGCGTACCCGGCTGGACAAGCTCGGGCAAAGGCCCGGCGGGAATAAGCGGAAGAACCATCTGTTGCGCCTGTTTATTGATTCGATGCCCCACTTCGGGTTTGCCATTGACGGCCGCGGCTGCTTCCGGCAGGTGCTTACCGGGGAGAAAAACGTCGCGGCGCGGGTGCTGGAAGGGCAGTTGATCCGCGAGGTGCTGCCCGCCGATGACGCAAAGGTGTTGCAGGACGCGGTACGCAAGACCCTCAAAACCGGGGAGTCGCAGAGCTTCGAATTTATCATGACCGTCCTGGCCGGGCGCAGATGGTTCGAGGTGCACACCGCCGTCATTCAGAGCGGCAACGCGGACGGGAAACTGGCCGTATGCCTGTTTCAGGACATTACCAACCTGAAACTGGCCGAAGGCGTGCTGCGCTACGCCAAGGTGGAGCTGGTCCAGAAGGACCAGGAACTCCGCGCCGCCGAGCGGAGACGGACGGTTGTTCTCGACGCCGTCCCCCACGGCATCGCGGAGATAGACAGCAACGGCGTGGTCACCTACGGCAATCCCGCCTATCACGCCATGCTCGGCATACCGGACAAGGAGCTGATCGGAACCTCCATTTTTGACAGGGCGGAAACGACAAAGGCGCGCGATTTCCTGAAATCTCATTTTCCCCGGCTGGTGACCGAGCAGCCGCCGCCGGCCCCTTACTTCACGACCACCCGCGCAGGCAACGGACGGGCGAGGCAGTTGCAGGTGGATTGGGACTACAAACGGAACGCGGAAGGCGAACTGCTGGGATTCATCGCCGTCCTCACCGACATCACCCAACTCAAGGAGGCGGAGCAGGAACTGCGCCGCAGCCGGGACCAACTGCGCCTGATGACCGACAACCTGCCCGCGCTGATAACTTATATGGACGCCGGGCAGAGGTTCTCATTCGTCAACCGGTGCGCCGAGCAATGGTACGGCCGCCCGGCCGGGGAAATTATCGGCTGCAAGGTGAAGGACGTAATCGGCCCACGGGCGATGAAAAAATTGCGCCCGCGCATCCGGGCGGCACTTGGCGGGAAAACGATGAACTTCGCGGACAGCGTCGAATACCCGGACGGCAAAACCCGCGCCGTGGACATCACCTACGTGCCCGATATCGCAGAGGATGGAGCGGTGCGCGGATATTTCGGCCTGGTCGTGGACGTCACGGAACGCAGGCTGGCAGAGGAGAAACTGAAAGAGAGCCGGGAGTTGCTGCAAACGGTAATAGATACCGTGCCCCATGCCATCTTCGCCAAGGATCGACAGGGAAAGTTCCGCCTGGCAAACCGCGCCTTCGCCGACATGCACGGCCTGGAGCCGAAGGCGCTGATCGGATTTCCCGCCGAAGACCTGCCGAACGCCACCGGCGAGCAGAAGGTGCAACTGGTGGCATTGGACGAGCGCGTGTGGAGAACCGGCAAGGCGGTGGACGCAGCCGAAGTGGCCATCACTCCGGCCGGTGGCAAAACCGTGATCCATCATGTGCGCAAGCTGCCCATCCGCGACGGGCGGGGAAAAATGACCGGCCTGGTGGGAATTTCAGAGGACATCACCGAGCGCAGAATGGCCGAGGAGGCGCTGAAACGATCCGAGAGCATAATGGCCAGGGCCCAGGAGGTGGCGCAGATCGGTGGCCTGGAATGGGACATCGCCTCCGGCAGGCAGATTTGGTCCGACGAGGTGTTCCGAATCCTCGGGCACAAACCCCAAGCGTTCGAGCCCGACGCAAATATGTTTGCCGACACCCTGCATCCGGAAGACAAAAAATCCGTGCTCGTGGCCATGAACGATGCGGTACGGCACGGCAAACCCTTCGACGTGACCTGCCGCATCGTGCGGCCCGACGGCGTGGAGCGCATCGTCCACGGCCTGGGCGAGGTGAGCCGGGACGAGGCGGGGGAGCCGCTGCAAATGATCGGCACCGTGCATGACATCACCGAGCGCATGCGGGCGGAGGAGGCGCTGGTGAAGAGCGAGCAGCGGGCAACCAAGGCCGAGATGCGCCTGCTGGACGCCATCGAGAGCCTCCCCGAAGGCATCATCGTGTATGACGACGATGAACGATTCGTTTTATGCAACAGCCGATACCGCGACTTCTATCCGCAAATCGCGGAACTGTTGGAGCCCGGCACGAAGCTGGAGGTGATCGCCCGCGCCGCTTTCGAGCGGGATGCGGTAATCCAGGCCATCGGAAACGTGGAGGAGTGGACGGAACTGTGGCTGCGGGAGCACCGCTCCGGGCAGGAGACCCATGAGCAACAACTGAGCGACGGCAGATGGCTGCTCTGCAACTCCCGCAAAACGGGCGGAGGGGATACGGTCGGGGTCCGCACGGAGATCACCCAGTTGAAGCAGAAGGAAATGGAGTTGCAAGCCAGCCAACGGCTGCTGCAGACCGTGTTCGACTCCAATCCCCACGCCATTTTCGTGCGCGACAGGGAAGGCCGCTACCTGATGGTCAACGAAACCCTGGCCGAGCGCTATGGCCTGGGCCCGAAGGAGTTCGAGGGGAGGCACCTGCGCGATATCGTCTCGGGCATGAGCGTTGACAGGGAATGGCGCACCTATCTTCAATCGGACCAGGACGTGATCCGCACCGGCCGCCGCATATCCCTGCCGGACAGAACGCTCGACTTCCCCAATGGAGAGCGCCGCACCGTGCACACCATCAAGTCTCCCCTGCGGGACGAGGCCGGGGAAGTCGTGGGCGTGGTGGGCGTGACGGAAGACATCACCGAGCGTAAGCGCACCGAACGGGAGTTGCAGGCCAGCCAACGGCTGTTGCAGACAGTGTTCGACTCGAACCCCCACGCCATATACGTGCGCGACAGGGAAGGCCGCTACATCATGGTCAACCAGACCATGGCGGAGCGCTACAACATGGCCGCGGAGGATTTCGTGGGCAAGCACGTGAGCGAGGTGCTCTCGCATGTGCAAACGGATTGGGAAGCCTTCCTGCAGACCGATCAGTACGTGGTCAACACCGGCAAGAGGCTGACCCTGCAAAACCGCCTCCATAAGCTCAAGGATGGCAGCCACCGCATCATCCACGCGGTCAAGTCCCCGCTGCGCGATGAGGCCGGGGAGGTCTCCGGCGTCGTGGGGGTGTCCGAGGACGTCACCGAGCGGTTGCGCACGGAACGGGAACTGCAAGCCAGCCAACGGCTGTTGCAGACGGTGTTCGATTCTATATCCCACTGGATATTCGTTAAGGACAAGGAGAGCCGCTACCTGAAGGTCAACCGGGCCTTCGCGGAAAGTTACGGCCTGCTGCCCGGCGACTTCGTGGGAGTGCACACGATGGACATCAGGACGGGCACGGAGGACGAACTGCGGCGGTTCGTCGAGACCGACGAGCAGGTGATGAAAGAAGACCGGCCCCTGGTGCTCTCCGAATACGCCGCGACCCTGCCCGACGGGGGATTGCGCATCAGCAACATGACCAAAACGCCCCTGCGGGACGAGGAGGGAAACGTGGCGGGGCTGGTCGGAGTGGCGGAGGACGTTACGGAAAGCAAATCCATGCAGGAACAACTGCGTCAGTCGCAAAAAATGGAAGCCATGGGCACCTTGGCGGGAGGCATCGCCCATGACCTGAACAACATCCTGCAACCGATTCTGGGCTTTACCGGCGTCATGCTGCAAACCACCGATCCCAAATCCGAAAACCACGACTATCTGAGCCGGGTCTTCGAATCCGCCTTCCGGGCCAAGGACCTGGTGTCCCAAATTCTGTTGTTCAGCCGGCCCAGAAAAAGCAAAAAAGAACCCTGCGACCTGAAATCCATTGCCGTGGAAGTGGCCAGGTTCCTGCGCTCCTCTCTCCCCGCGACCATCGTCATCCGGGAGAATTATGAAGCCAAGCTCAGCCGGGTCAACGGGGATCACTCGCAACTGCACCAGATCATTCTCAATCTGGGCATTAATGCCGGACAGGCGATGCCCGATGGCGGGCAACTGGAACTGGAGCTGGAAGATGTGCACCTGCGCGATCTGGACACGGTGGTGGGAAATTCGCTGTCGGGCAAATACGTGCGCCTGGCCGTTTCCGATTCCGGGGTGGGAATGGACGATAAGACCCGGGCGCGGATATTCGATCCGTTTTTCACCACCCGCACCATAGGCACGGGCAGCGGCCTGGGACTGGCGACCGTGTTCGGGATCGTCCGGAATCAGGATGGAGGGATCGTGGTGACCAGCAGTCCCGGAAAGGGGAGCAGATTTGAAGTGTATCTGCCCGCGGTGCTGCGCGCAGGCAGACAATCCACGGCGGAGGATGCGCCGCCCGCCACGGGGTCGGAGCACATTCTGGTCGTGGACGATGAGGAAATGATCTGCGAAGTTGCCAGGATTACCCTGGAAAGTCTTGGCTACCGGGTCACAGCCGTGCGCAGCGGCACGCGCGCGCTGGAGTTGTTTGAAATGAACCCACGCCAGTTCGACCTGGTGATCACGGATCAAATCATGCCGGAACTGACAGGGGACCGGCTGGCCGTGGAATTGAAGAAAATCAACCCGAAGGTGCCGATTATCCTGTGCACGGGATTCAGCGAAACCATATCCGTCGAAACCGCCAAATCCGTGGGAATCGGCCGAATTCTGCTCAAACCGCTCACCGCGGAGGAACTGGGCCGCGAAGTGCGCCTTGCCATGGAAGGGGAACGCTCCGGCCCAGTGGAATGAGGTGCCCTGTTTTCCCGCGCACGGCGCCGCCCCCCCCTCAGTCCGGGCCGCCGCGAATCCGAAAACCTCTCAGCTTCCGGCGGCGGCCATCGCATCATTGACCGCCCGCACCAATTCCGTGCTCGGATAGGGCTTTTGCAGAATCTTCAACTTTTGCCGGGCGATAAATTCGATGTCGCGCCCGCCCACGTTGTATCCGCTCTGGAACAGTACGGGTACCGCCGGCCGGAGACGCTTGATGCGGTCGAACACATCCTTGCCGCTTTTTCCGGGCATGACCAGGTCCAACAGCACCACGTCAATCGTCTCCGCATGTGATTCGAACATTTCCATCGCCTCTGCCCCGTCTTTGGCGCTGAGCACACGGTAGCCCGCCCTTTCCAGTATTTGGGCCGTCAGCGCCTGCAACTCCGGCTCGTCTTCGGCCACCAGGATGGTGCCCCTTCCTCCCGCGGGGGCGGCCATCTCTCCGCCGTCCCGCGCCGCGGCGGGGGCCGCGCCTGCCACCGGGGAAGGAGCGGCGGCGGCCATCGCGGGGGCCGCGCCCTGCTCGTCGGCCACGGGCAGATAAACATAAAAGACCGTGCCTGCTTCGGGCAGGCTGGAGAAGTTGATCAGACCCCCATGCTGCTCGATCAGCCCATACACCAGGGACAGTCCCAGACCCGTGCCCAGTTGCGGACCCTTGGTGGTAAAAAACGGCTCGAATACGCGTTCCGCCACCTCGGGAGCAATGCCCACTCCGGAGTCCGAGACGGAAATTTTCACGAATTCCCCGGCCTTCGCCCACGGGTTTTCCACGCAGAAGCCCTCGTCAAGGATGGCCGGCTCCGTCTCCAGCTTCAGCAGCCCCCCATCGGGCATGGCGTCGCGCGCGTTGAGGCACAGGTTGATCAACACCTGCTCGATGGTGGCGGGATCGGCATGGATATTTTTTAGGCCGGCGTGCGGTATGAACGCCATCTCGATCTGCTCGCCGATGGTGGAGCGGAGCATGCCCATCAGGGAGGGAATCAGCTCGTTGAGATCCAGAATTTCAGGCCGCAGCGCCTGGCGGCGGCTAAATCCCAGCAGTTGCCTCACCAGACCCGCCCCTCGCTCGGAAGCTCTTTTCACCGTTTGCAGATGCCGATGGCGGTCGTCCTCCTCCGGGGTGGAGATCAGGCTCA
>CBDUSX010000058.1:0-13292 GCA_965369935.1 uncultured bacterium | reverse complement strand
CTAGGCCGCGCCCTGACTCTGCTTCCCCTTGCGCAGGCCCGCCATGGTGCGGGACACCTCGTCCGCCTTGCGCTGTTGGCCCAGATCCACGTAGATCCGGTGCTGAAAATCCAGCAGGTTGAGCAAGTCGCCCGTCTTCTGCGCCTCGGGCAGGGCGGAGAGCTCCAGCAGCCGCACTCCCTCGGCCAGATTGTGCTGGGCGCCCTTGGGGTTTTCGAACTGCCAGTTGTTGCGGGCCATGAAGGTGAAGGCCCTGTGCCTGGACGGGAACAGTTCCGCCGCTCCGGCTTCCGCGTAGAAGTTGTTGGCGATGGCCACCATGCTCTGGATGGTGCGGTTGAGGGAGAAGATGTCCAGGGATTTCAGGGGCACGATTTTGACGCGCTTGTTGTCCCTGTTGAAGCGGGTGATGAACGAGTTGAGCCTTGCCAGTTCCCGGAACTTGCCCACATCGTCCCGGCTTCTGTCCGCGGCCAGCTGGTGGTAGTAGTCCACCATCGCCTGGAATATGCCCGCCTTGCGGAAGGCTATTTCCCCCTGTTTGCGGCGGTAGAGGGAGCGGCTCTTGGCCTGCATCACCTTCTCGTACTCCGCCGTGTGCACAAGTGCCTCGTAGTAATTCCGCACCCCCAGATACAGCTTGATGATCTTCTCCCGTGAAGCGAGGTCGTTGGGGTCCTTCTTCACGTTGAGCATGTGCATCATTTCCTTGAAGACTTCCCGCTCCACCAGATGCCGCTCACGGTGGGCGGGCCCCATCACCTTGTAAATGGAAACGAGAATGCTCTGTGCGGGAACGTTCAGCGCCTTGGGGGATTTCTGGACGGCCAGTTGCAGGGTTTCCAGGCTCTGCGTCAGCAGGAACCACTGCCTTTCCGCGTCCGTCCGTTCCCTGGCGGCGGCTTCCAGCAGGAGCCTGCCCAGCGCTTCGAAGAACCGATGGCCGTAATCAGCGCTGCGCAGGTAATAGCTCACGAACTGCGGAATCAGCTTGCGCAGTTCCGTCTCGCCGGCGGATTCGTTGAGCGTGGATTCCAGCTGATGCAGGGAAACTTTCGGCTTTCTGCCGAAGAACCGCTTCAGGCGCTTCGCTTCCAGGGCGAATACGGCCCGCACGATGGACTTGTGCCGCGCGTCGAATTCGAATTCCAGCGGTGGGGCGGAGTGGCGCGGTTGGCTTTCCGGGGACGTCTTTTCGGCAGCCTCGGTCATGTCGCTGCTCACTCAAAGGGATTGCGGTGGCCAGACCCTCCAGTTGAGGCCGAACTCCTGTAAGATTAATAGTCTATTATTTATGTATCAATATCAACCTGGATCAACCCGGATCAGCCGGGTTTGTCACGCAGGCTCCCGTGCGGTCATCCCGGCCTGAGGGCCCGGCCGACTCAGGTATTGCGTCCGATGACGTGGCCGATGCGCCCACCGATATCGCCCCGGTTCAGCAGGGGGCGGCCGTAGTCGCCGTGGTAGAGGCTGCGCATCTCGTGCTCGAATTCCAGCAGGCAGATGCCGGTCTTCAGGTTGAGGATGCGCTTGAAGCGGAACTGCTCGTAACGGTCCTTTTCCATCAGGTTGCCCAGCTTCCGCATGCGGCCGTAAACTTCGCGGTAGCGGGTCAGGTACAAAGCCACGTGGTTGTTGTGGGGCTGCGTGTCCGCCCCGGCGCGCTCCACAAAGCGCATGGTCTGGTGCGGCCCCAGGGTCACCGCCACCCGCGCCGCCTTGCGGCCGCCGTTGCGTTGAACTGGCACCTCCAGCGCCTGCTCGTAGAAATCGCCGATGGCCGGCGCGCTGCCCGGCGGCACCCATATTTCCACGTAGGCCAGGGCCAGGGGCATCATGGCGGGCAGGGCGTCCCCCGCCTCGTGCAGCCGCAGCCGCCGGCCCCAGGGATCGCAGGCGGCGATGGAGTTCCGGCCGTCCTTCCAGGAGAAGGCGGTGCCTTTCAGCTTGGGCGCCACGCGGGCCAGCCGTTCCCGCACGGCATCCAGGTGCGGCATGACCAGCCCGATTTCACCGGGGAAGGGCATGGGTTCGGTGGTGGGCAGGTGGAACTGCTGCGCGCCCACGTTGACCCACATGTTCCCCGTGCCGGTCATGCGGTACGGGTCCCGCGTCAGCCCCAGCCCTTCCAGAAAGAACAGGGTCGCCAGATGCTGATCCGGGACGCGCAGGTTCACGTGATCGAGAGAGACCACGTTGCCCAATTCGGGCGGGAGTGCTGCCTTGCTGGCCATGGCGGATCTCCTGGGCGAACTTCCTGGATGGTTGCGCCTAGAAGCTTAGCGCGACCTTGAGGGTGTTCTTGATGTCCTCGTGGGCCTGGTGCATTGCCTCGTCTATCTGCTCGATGGGGAAGGTGTGGCTGACCAGCCGGGACACGTCAATCTCGCCCTTGACGATCAGATCCAGCGCCATCCTGAAGGAGACCAGGTCCGGTTCGAACTGCGTACCGTAGGTGGTGGAGGCCGTGATCCGTTTGCGGAAGAATTCCTGGAATTTGAAGGGAATGGGGCTGCTTGTGTCGGGCAGTCCGAAAAAGAGCATGCTCCCGTCCAGCTTCATGTAGTCCACCGCTTCGAGCTGGGTTTCCTTGCGCCCCACCGCTTCCACCAGGTAGTCCACGCCCTGGCCTTCCGTGTGGTCCATGACCGCTTCCTTGACGTGGTCGTTTCCGGCCATCAGGGCCACGTCGGCGGAGTTGATCCGGCGCCCTGCGTCCAGGCGGGTTTCCGACAGGTCGCTCACGATCACCTTGGCCGCGCCGGAGCGCTTGAGCATGTAGGCAAAGAACACCCCCGCGGAGCCCTGGCCGAGCACCATCACGTTCCTGCCCACCACGTCCACCGGGTTCTGGCGCAGGGCGTAGATGATGGTGCCCAGTTGCTGGGCCATCAGCAGCTGCTCCAGGGGCCGGTCTTCGGGCACCTTGATGCACGAGCCGCCGGGCAGGGTCTGGTACTCCGCGAAGCAGCGGGTCAAGGGAGGACCCGGCACGGTCAACACGCGCTCGCCCTTTTTGAACTCCGGGTGGCGGCTTTCCACCACCTCCCCGATTCCCTCGTGGCCCGGGGCGCCGTGGGGGAGCTTGGTCACGTCCATGTCCGGGCGGATGGCGGTGCCCATGAACACCACGTGCAGATCGCTGCCGCAGATGGCGGCCAGTTGGGTGCGCACCACCACGTCCCCCTCGTCCGGAGGCCGCACCTCGGTCAGTTCGCAGACCATCCTGCCCAGTTCCACGGCCCGCGCCGCCCGCATCTTGTCCATCATGGCTCCTGGTGGTTTTCCGCCGCGCTCCGGGGGCGGCTGCCAAATCTTGTAGCCCACCCGCGGGGGGGATGCAAGGCGCAACCCGGCCCGGCGCGATGCAAGGGCCGGAGGCCCCCTATAGCGGCCCGCGGCCCCCTATAGCTGGGTCAGATTGAACAATCGGTGGGGCGGCAGGCGTGTGCGCAATTGGTCAATAAACCCCTCGCTGCTGGTCACGTCCGCCAGGATGGGCGTGAAGATGCCCTTCAACCGGAACAACTGGTCAATCAGATTGATGGTGAGCTGCCGCTGGCTGGAGCCCGGAGAGAGCACGTACACCGACTTGGCCGTCACACGCTGGCGGTATTCCATCACGTTGCGCAACCTGTGGGGAAAGGTCTGGTACCGTCCCTTGGAACGGGTCTGCTCCACGGCCAACTTGCCGTCGTCGTCATCCGTCGAGGTGGCCTGCACGGAGGCAAGCTCGTGCAGTTGATGCACGAAGTTAAGATCCGTCTCCGGGCGCATGTTTCTCAAGCGGGTGGTGATGCGGTTCAGATAGCGGTCCCTGGGCGCGAAGGAGCGCTCTTTCTCGAAGTACTCCCGCATCAGCACTTCGATTTCGATCGCGGCGCGCTCAATCTGCTTTTGGTCTTCCGGGTGGAAGTCCTCCGGCGCGATGCTGAGCAAATCGTCCAGGGTCTTCAGGAGCGAGCCGTAGCGCGTGATGTACGGCGCATCGAACAACGAGACGTTGAGACTGGTGATGATGCCCTGGATGTCGGCGATGATTTCGCGGAAATCCTCCATTTCCTCCCGCAGGCGCACAAAGGTGGCCAGCCAGCTTGCCAGCTGGGAGAGCGTCAGGTAGGCGTCCTTCAAGTCTATGCGCGACACCAGCCGGTTGAACTTGATCTGGTCGGAAGACGACATGCCCAGGCACATCACCGTGCCGGGCTTCAGCCCCCGCAGTGCGCGGGGCTCCGGCGGCGTGGGCCGCAGCATGGCCAGCACGGTCTCGCGCAGCATCTGGTCAATCAGCGCGATTTCCGCCATGCTCCGAAAGCGGCTCCAGGCCTGGCAATAGGATTGCAGCAGTTCCAGGGCCGGCTTGATCCGCTTCACGTTTTCCGAGCCCCCGTTGGATGCCAGGCGCTCCTTGAAGCCGTTGGCCAGCACGCCCGACACGCCGCTCAGATCGTCCCCCGGATCGTCCCAGGCGGGGCGGATGCGGAACAGGTACTCCGTCTCCCCGATGGTGCAGGAATGGGCCTCCTTGAGCAGGCTCAGATAGGCCAGCGGGCCTGAAAACCGGATGTTGATCGCCTCGCCTTCGGTTTCCTGGGGCGGCAGGGCCTCCTCGTTCTTGCTGGCCACCGCCTCGAATTCCGCCCACAGGGCCTCCGCCGCATCGCATCCGGCAAGGTCCTCCCGAAAGCGGGGGTCGAACAGGTCGTAGATCATCTCCTTGGATTTGGCGGCGATCACGCCGGCCAGGGTAGTCTCCTCCTCGTTGCCGTTGGATTTGGCGAGTTCTCCGCATTTCTGCAGCAGGCCTTGAAAGGCCTGCTGGGTGAGTTGATACTCCTTTTCCACGCTTGCCGCGGTGTGGGGATTGCCGCCCCCCGCCTCTCCTTCCGTATCGTTCTTGCTGTGCAGCCAGGGATTGTCCCGCTCGTGACCGTTGGCCATCGCGCCGGCCTGGAATCCGAATTCTTTCAGCCGTTGCGGATCGAACACTTTCTCCCGGAACAGGATCATGCCCGTCTGGTAGCGGGACAGCGTCATCTGGTGATCCCACACCAGATGCTGGTAGATGGCCTCGAACAGGCGGTCGCCATAAGTTTCCAGCAACTGGTTGATCTTGTTGGAAACGAAGCGGCGCACCAGGACCACGATGCGCTCTCCGTACAGGAAGCGGTAGGCGCGCGCGATCATTTCCAGATTGGCCTTGAGGGGAAAGAAGCGCTTGTCCGCGCCGTTCATCAGGGCGATGTACCCGGCGACCTCCAGGTTGGGATTCTTGCGCAGCCGCTCCTGGGTTTCGCGGTTTCTGATCTCATCCTGCGAGGCGATGACGGTCAGGCCCAGCCCCCGCCCGGCGGAAGCGGCGCCCCCGCGCATCACCGGCGTCAGCCCGCTCACGCCGCCGATCAGGTAATTGGTGTTGCGCAACATGGGGTTGGCGCCGTTGAGATAGGACCTCAGGGCGTCGGTGCTGCGCTGGGACTCCTGCTTCATTTGATTGGCCACCAGCAACTGGGCGATGTCTTTCGCCAGGGGAGCCATAGGAAACAGGGCCTTGGTCAGGCTGCCGGTGATCCTACCAAACTCCCCCATGGTCAGGGGCACTTTTCCCACCAGACTTTGGGCGATGCCCTTCACCGGGAGCTTGGGATTCAGAGAGTGCAGGGACGATACCTCGAAATTGGCGAAGGTGAACCGCTTCAGCAGCTTGCGGGTCAGTTCGGCTTTTTTGGAGACCACGGCGGAGCGGCGCATGACGGTGAATTCACACTGGTACACCAGGGTCACCAGCATTTCGTACAGGACCATCTTCAGCTCGTCCGGTACCATTGTGGCCGGGTTGACCTTGGCCATGTCAATCTTTTCGATCACGTTGAAAATGGGCTTGTACATCCGCCGGGCCGTCTCCAGGGCCTCGGTCTCCTCCGCGTCGGCCGCCTGCAAGGGCACAAGTTTGCGGTACAGCGGCGGGTCCTGGGCCAGCCGCGCCTTGAGCACGACCGGGGCGAATTTCCGCTGCAGGTCCGAAAACAGGGAGGGCTCTCCCTTGGCGATGCCGATCCGCACCTCGTTGATCAGGATGCGCTTGTTGTCTATGCGGCTGCGCTTGCTTGCCAGGGTGAAGGGCAGCAGCGCCTTCTTCAATTCTTCGAATGCGATGCCCTGGGTCAGCAGCCCGAACACGGCGGGCAGGTCTCCCCCAAGCTGTCCGGTTTTCACCATAATGAAGAAATCGTCCAGCAGCTTCTGATAGCGCTCCAGGGTGTCGGAGATCAGCCCGACGTTGACGATCTCCGCCTCCGTGAATTCCGTAAGGCGGTTGGCGTTGCGCGACTTGACGATCTCCTCCGCCTTCTTGCGAAACTCCGCCGGAAGGAAATAGACCTCCGTCATCTGCCTCAACACGTCGAAGAAGCTGGTGCGGGTGCCCCGCTGCCGGTACTCGTTTTTGATTCCCTTGTTTCTCTCGATTTCCGGCGGGATTTTCTGCAGCGTGATGTCCGGACGGGCCACCAGCCGTTCCCAGTTGCCGTCCTCCAGACCCGAGCCAAACACCTTGTTGCCCTTGGGCAACACCTGGGTGAGCACCAGGCCCGCGCCGTTGCTGGAGCGGATTTTCCCGATGTCCAGGTGCATTCCCCGGTCAAACTTGCCGGCGACGGCCTTGACCCAGTCCAGGCAGCCCTTCAGACTCGCCTGGGGCTGGCGGGTCCTGACCGCCGTTTCCTTGACCGTGACGCCCCTGGCTATCTTGGCGCTGGCCACGTTGATCTGCTCCTCTTCCCGCACCGTCAGTGTCACGAAGCGGATGTCGAGGTCCTTCACCGCGAGCGACTGCGCCAGGTCAATCAGTTCGGGGTGGTCACGCAGGCTCTGGCCGGAGGTGCTGACGTTTGAAATTATTTCGTATCGGATCATGCAGCCCACTACACCTGGAATCGAAGGCCCGGCCCGCGCAAGGACCCTCAGGTCCCCCGCGTCCGATCATTCAGGATCGTGCCGGTATCTTGCTATGGTTAACGAAATTTTCCCGAAATGGTAGCTCCGCCACGGGGCTTAATGATTGAATCTGAACCTGATTTCGTGGAAAACGCCGGAGCATCACCGGGCAGTGCGGCGGCCGCCGACCCGTTCGCCGCCCGGGACGGAGGCGCGGGCGGCCCTGCTTCTCCCGGGCCGCCCTCCGTCGCTGGCCGGCCTGTTGAATTCCCGGCATTATCCTAACCCAATCAATGCTACAACAAAACAATGCTACAATAAAACTCCGTCATGCCCAAGCCGCGGCGCGGTAGGGAAGCGAGCAGATCCCGTATCATCACAACCACAGGAGAGATATGGCCACGGTCACGGTTGTCGTTGGAGTGGGGCCCGGAAACGGCGCCCATTTCGCCCATCGTTTCGCGCAGGGGGGCCACGCGGTGGCTTTGCTGGCGCGCTCTGAAGACTATCTCGATCAGCTTGCCGGCGAAATCAACTCTGGCGGTGGCCAGGCCCTGGCCGTGCCGGTGGATATCGCGGATCAGGCCAGCGTGGCCCAGGGCTTCGCCCGGGTGCGGGAGGAACTGGGCGATGTGGATCACCTGATTCAGAATGCGGCGATGGGCCAGCGGGGGCCGTTCATGGAAATACCGCCGGAAGCGTTCAACGCCGGCTTCCAGGTCAGCGTGATGGGCATGGTCTACTGCTGCCGGGAGGTGCTGGTCCCCATGGAAAAGCGGGGCAGCGGCAGCATCATCCTGATCGGAGCCACCGCCGCCTTCCGGGGCGGCGCGGGGTTTTCCTCCTTCGCGGTGAGCAAGTTCGGGCAGCGCGCCCTGGCCCAGTCCATCGCCCGGGAATACGGGTCCAAGGGCGTCCACGTGGCCCACGTCAACATTGACGGCGTGATCGAGTCGGAGCGCTCCAAGAGCAGGATGCCGGACAGGGAGCGGGACTTCTTCCTGCAGCCGGCGGATATCGCCGAGGAGGTGTGGCATCTGGCCCATCAGCCGCGCTCCACCTGGACCCACGACCTGGACTTAAGGCCGCACATCGAAAAATGGTGATCAGCCGCCGTCCGCGGCGAAGGCCTGAAGAATCTTTCCGGCCACCTCCGGGCTCCATTGCGCCACCGCCATGGCGCCGGTGCTGTCCTCCACGTAGGAGCCGCGGCGGATGCCGTTGAGCACGCAGCTCACCTCCGGCAGGGCGAACAACGTCAGCAGGGCCTTCTGCGAAAGCGGCAGGCCCCCCAGCCGTTGGTCCAGCAGCCCCTCCAGCCGCTCATGGATCGCCTGGGAGCGCGCGAAATCCGCCCGCCCCAGCCACTCGGTGACCATGCCGGCCACCTCTTCCAGCTTGCGGCAGTAGCCGGGAAACCAGGTGCCGAAGTCCCTGCGCAGGCGCGGGTCGGTCAGTTGCTGCCGCACGAAGCGGGAGGCGTGGTGCAGGTGCGGATAAATCTGCCCTTCCAGCGCCTGGTTCCATTGCTCCCTCGAATTCATGGTGCTCAGGGCGTTGCGCAGGGGCGCGCTCCATTCGAAAGGGGTGTGCGGCCCGGCGTTCTCCGGCAGGGCGGCGGCGATGTGCGGGCGGAACAGGGCCGCGCAGGCCTGCTCCTCGGCCAGCAGGCTGTCCAGCGCCACCTGGATTTCCTGCTCCACGTTGGGGCGGGGCACGGGAAAATCCGCCAGGCGCGTCAGGCCGCCGGGGTGGATGGCGTTCAGGGGCCGGTTGACGAGCACGCCCAGTTCCGCCTCGCGGGCCAGGGCCAGGAAGGTCATGGAGCCGTCCCGCTGGTTGGGGGTGAGGAACGGCCCCGCCTCGTACAGGTTGAGGGGGCACTGCACCACCGCGAAGCCGGGGGCCCGCCCGGGGCCGTGCACCTCGCTGGCCGCCTCCGCGCCCAGTTCGATCAGCCTTTCCAGGGAGACGAAATCCGGGTCGTCCGGCCCCTGGCCGAAGGTGTTGGACGACACGCCGTAGGAGCGGATTTTGTCTTCCAGGATGAGTTGCTCCAGCAGGCGGAAGGCCTGGCCGCACCTGCGGTAAAACTCCTCCCGCGCCTCTTCCAGCCCGCCGGTGGCCTTGCGGCGCATGCGGTCGGAAAAGAAATACTCCGGATTGTGCAGCAGGTAGGCGTCCAGGGTGGCCACCCCCAGGCGCTCCAGGGAGCGGCCGAGCTGGTCGGTTATAAATCGCGGGTGAATGCAGTGCCAGCAGGAGGGGTCGTATTCCACCATCTCCTCATAGGGCCGGCCCGCCGCGGCCGCCTGCTCGGCCAGGGCCATGTTCTGTCCCTGCACGTAGCCCACCTTGGACACCAGGATGGTGCGCCGCCGCAACTCCCCGGCGGTCTCGGCGTCCTCCCTCAGCACTTCCCCGATCAGGGTTTCGCTGCGCCCGTCGCTGTAATTGCTGCTGGTGTCTATCAGGTTCACGCCGCGGCGCAGGGCCTGCTTCAGGGCGGCGCGGTGGATGGCCTCGCCTTCATCAATGCGGTAGCCGCCGAAGCCCAGGGCGCTGGTGGTGAGCCCGGTGCGGCCCAGGGGGCGGTAGGCGCCCTGGGGAAGCTGCTGCTGTTTGGTGATTTCTTCGGCCAGGCGCCCGGTGTCTTCCGCCGTGGCCGCGCCGCGCATGGGGTCCGTCATGGTCTTCCTCTCCGGGCCGGCCGCGGGGGTTGCCTGTGAACCCCCGCCATGCCAACCTGCTCCAATAATGGCAATTATCCTAGGGGTAGACCACAAAATCCAACCAGATTGAGCATTCAAGGGGAACGGCGGATGGCCAACATTCACTTGAAAAAGCAATGGGCGCTGGCGGAGCGCGAAGTCACGCCCGAGGCGCTGTTTCACCGGCGGCGGGCATTCCTGCAGGCGATGGGCGCCGCCACCATCGGCGCGGCGGGGTTGGTCTATGGCGGGGAATCCGAGGCCCGCAGCAGGCCCTCCGCTTTGCAGCGGCAGATTTCCGGACTGAAGCCCCTGTCTGCCTCCCGCAACGAGAGATACAAGGTGGAGCGGGAAATCACCAAGGAACTGGTCGCGGCCCGCTACAACAACTTCTACGAGTTCACCACCGGCAAGGACGACGTGTGGAAACTGGTGAAGAAATTCAAGACCAACCCCTGGCAGGTGGAAGTGGGGGGGCTGGTGGAAAAGCCGGGCACCTTCGACGTGGACAAGCTGGTGAAACAAATGCCCCTGGAGGAGCGGGTCTACCGCTTCCGCTGCGTCGAGGCCTGGTCCATGGTGGTGCCCTGGATCGGATTTCCCCTGAAAGCCCTGCTGGCGCGGGTGCGGCCCCTGTCCTCGGCCAAATTCGTCAAGCTGACCACCTTCTTCGACCCCAAGGTGGCGCCGCGGCAGGCCAAGCGGCTGGCCTTTTGGACCCGCGAGCCCTGGCCCTACACCGAAGGCTTGCGCATGGACGAGGCCATGAACGAGCTGACCCTGATCACCGTGGGCATGTACGGCCACGTGCTGCCCAAGCAGCATGGCGCGCCCCTGCGGCTGATCGTGCCCTGGAAGTACGGCTACAAGAGCATCAAGTCCATCGTGAAGATCGAGCTGACCGCGGAGCAGCCGCCGACCTTCTGGAATGCCCTGGCGCCCCACGAGTACGGCTTCCTTTCCAACGTCGACCCCAGGGTGCCCCATCCGCGCTGGTCCCAGGCCCGGGAGCGGGTGATCGGCACCGGGGAACGCCAGCCCACCCTGCGCTTCAACGGCTACGCCGAGCAGGTGGCCGGCATGTATCCGAAGGTCTGAGGGGGCTGCCGGGGGCGGCGGGCTTTGCCGATTGTCAAAACGCCCCCGCCATGGCATATAGGGCATATAGGGATTCAAGCTGGCACAAAGACATCCGAGGAGTGAGGAGTTGATGGAACTGTCCCGCGCAAATTGCGGCTTGAACGCGGCCCGCTGGCGTTGCCGGTGGCCCGGTTGGCCGGGTGCGCGCGCGTGGGACGGTTGATCACGGAGAAACCAGACGGCCCTTCGGGGCATTGAATCGGAAAGCCGTGGAACCGCATCCCGCCAAGGATCGGAGCCACGGCTTTTTTGTTGTGCGGTTGAATGACGGGCAAGCGTGGCTCCGGCGGGCGGGCGGCCCGGCGAAGCCACACGCAATATGGGAGGCAAACCATGCCGGATGAACGATTCGTCACCGCGGGAGGGGTGGCCGGACATAAGGAAGTCTACGAGCTGGAACCCGCCACCGCCCTGGAGCCGGTCTGGGAGGCCATAGACTGCGGCAAGGGCGGGCTGTTCGTCAGCAACTACGAGGTGCCCGACCGCTACGCCCGCTGGGACATCGGCTTCGTCAACCCGCCCGTCGAGCTGCTGGCCAAGGGGCGCAGGTTCGAGCTGAACGCCCTCAACGGAGAGGGCGAGCGCCTGCTGGGCCTGCTGGCGCCGGCGCTGCGGGAGCATCCCCATCTCACGGGCGTCCGGGAGGAGCCGGCCTTCATTCACGGGGAGGTGCTTCCGCCGCCGGATTTTTTCCTCGAGGAGGAGCGCTCCAAGCAGCCCAGCCTGTTCAGCGTGCTGCGCGCCCTGCTGGAGCATCTGCATTGCGGGGATGGGGAGCTGGGGTTTTACGGAGCCTTCGGCTTCGATCTGGTGTTTCAGTTCGAATCCCTGGAACGGCGTCACGCCCGCGACCCGGAGCAGGTGGATTGCTGCCTGTACCTGCCCACCGAGCTGGTGGTGGTGGACCGCCGCATGGAGCGCGCCACGCGCATCGTCTACGATTTCGAGACACCCGAGGGGCCGAGCCGCCAGGGCGGTCAGGGCGGGCGGGAGTTCAAGGCGCCCGCGAAGCGGCCGGCGGGCCCGGTGGTTTGCGACAGCGCCCCGGGGGAATTCGAGGAGATGGTGGGCCGCATCCGGGAAGGCTGCCGGCGGGGCGATTTCTTCGAGGTGGTGCTCTCCCAGACCTTTTCCATGCCTTACGGCGGCACCCCCACGGAACTGTTCCGGCGCATCTGCAAGAACAATCCCAGCCCCTACAGCTTCCTGATCAACATGGGGAACGAGCAACTGGTGGGCGCTTCGCCCGAGATGTACGTGCGCGTGCAGGGAAACCGCATGGAGACCAGCCCCATTTCCGGCACCGTGCCCGTGGGGGAGTCCCCCATGGAAACCGCGGCGCACATCAAGGAGCTCATCTCCTCGGACAAGCAGGAGTCCGAGCTGACCATGTGCACCGACGTGGACCGCAACGACATGGCGCGCATCTGCACCCCCGGCACGGTGAAGCTGATCGGGCGGCGGCTGATCGAAACCTACTCGCGCCTGGTGCACACGGTGGATCACGTGGAGGGCGAGCTGGCCGGGGAATACGACGCCGTGGACGCCTTCGCCACCCACCTGTGGGCCTGCACCGTCTCCGGCTCTCCCAAGCCCGTGGCCCTGCAGACCATCGAAAATCTGGAGATCTCCCCCCGCCGCTGGTACGCCGGCGCGGTGGGCTTCTTCGCGGCCAACGGCAACCTCAATTCAGGCATGACCCTGCGCACCGTGCACCTGGAGGACGGCTACGCCCACGTGCGCGCCGGGGCGACCCTGCTCTACGACTCCGATCCGGCGGAGGAGGAGCGCGAAACCCGCATCAAGGCCGCTGCCTTCCTGGAAGCCGCCCTGGGGGACCGCCCGCCCAAGCCCAGGGCCGGCGGCAAGGCCCGCGACGAGAACAGCGGCGCCGGACGCAAGGTGCTGTTCGTGGATTTCCTGGACTCCTTCGTGCACACCCTGGCCTCCTACGTCCGGGTGACCGGGGCGCAGGTGACCACCGTGCGCCAGAACTTCCCCGACGAGTTGCTTGATGAGTTGCAGCCCGAACTGGTGTTCCTCTCCCCCGGGCCCGGCACGCCGGCCGAGCGCGGCGTGGGCCGGGTGGTGGAGCGGGTCATGCAGCGCAACATCCCCCTGTTCGGCGTGTGCCTGGGCCATCAGGGCATCGCGGAATACTTCGGGGCGAAGCTGGGGGTGCAGGAGGTGCCCATGCACGGCAAGCCCTCCCAAATCCACCATCAGGGCACCTCCATCTTCACCGGCCTGCCCTCCCCCATCAGTGCCGGGCGCTACCACAGCCTGTACGTGATCCGGGAGAGCCTGCCGCCGGAACTGGAAGTGCTGGCCGAAACCGAGGACGGCATGGTGATGGCCATGCGCCACAAAACCCTGCCCATCGCCTCCTTCCAGTTTCACCCGGAGTCCATCCTGACCCTGGAGCAGGAGATCGGCCAGCGCATGATCGAGAACATGTTCACCCACTTCCTGGCCTTGCACCGCCCCGCCGCCTGAGGCGGG